>NZ_JEXG01000020.1:0-71630 GCF_000581275.1 Acinetobacter sp. 809848 | reverse complement strand
CTGCGGATTAACAGTCCGTCGCTCTACCGACTGAGCTATGGGAGAATCTGCATGCGATTATAAGGAGATTTTGAGAAGGGTCAAGTCTAAATTGTCATGTTTACTTCATTTTTGTGTCGTATGCTTTTTATTTGATCAGTTGAGTGATGAGTTAAGAAATTACTTGCACTTTAAAAAATCAATTGCTAGATTCAAAAAAGAACAAGCGTTTGGAGAAATCCAAACAGTGTGGATTTAAACCAACTTGCCAGCACTAAAATGGCTAAATCGGAGATAAGTATGAAAACGCTTACGATCGCTTCTATTTTTTCTAATTTTGATTTCTATCAACACAATTATCTCAATATCTTAAATCAATCAGAATCTTATTACACACTTGTAGAAGGTGCATGGATTAATGCTTATCCTTTCAAAAAGCAGGATTTATATTTAGGCGATTTATTGCAGCTTTGGTTTAGCGCTAAATGGAATGTGCATAATTCACTTAAGATTTTAAAAAGCTCGAAACTACTAAACTCTTCTGAATCTTTATATATTTTTCAATTAGAAGGGGAGTTATTTTTGGGTAAAAATAAAGTTTTAGCTTGGTCTGTAGAGCATCAAGAAATTATAGAACTTCAACTTAAAAATATTTGGGCGCCGTATGTGATTGCACAAACTTGTGAACGTCCAGATAATTCAGATGACTTAATAAAAAAGGCAGCGGTTTAAGGCTGCCTTTAATAATTATGAACGAATAATCATGCAGGTTGCTGTTGCATAGGCATACAGTTTACCTTCCTCATCAATAATCTTTCCTTCAGAAATACCTAAATTTTTACTTAAATTAATAACTTTGCCTGTTGCAATTAAAGCCTGATTTTGGGGAATAGGGCGGCACATTTTTACGTTAAGGTCGATTGTGCCGTAACCTACACCCGCAGGTAACATCGTATGTACTGCACAGCCAGTCACTGAATCTAGAACTGTAGCAGCAAAACCGCCATGTACGCCACCGAGTGGATTTAAATGGTTATGATCTGCTTGAGCTTTAAAAGTAACAGATCCTTCTGAAATTTCAGTAGGTTGCATAGGTATTGTTTTACTAATGCTGGCAGGTGGAATATGGCCTTCTATCATTGCTTGTAAAAATTCAAGGCCAGTCATTTCCATCGGATTTTTCATTTTTGGGTCCTTTAATTCTTTAGGTTCTAAAATAGAACTTGATATTAGCCTATTATTAAGTCATCGATAAGTCAATTCTAGAGTTAAAGATTGAACTGATAAGTTGAATCTTAAAAACTTGTCCATTTAATATAAAATTCCTTTATTATAAAAATTGAATTAAATGAGTTGCATAATGAATTAGATAGATAAGAAAGACTTCTTTTACACTATAAGAAATAACAGGAGCATAAGGACAATGCTTTTTAAAATTGCACTCATAATGGCGGCTTTTGCAGCAAATTCTGTATTGTGTCGTTTGGCTTTGGTTGGCCGACATATTGACCCAATGACTTTTAGTCTAATACGAGTGGGAAGTGGTGCGGTTGTTTTATTTGGACTGTTTTTATATTCAAAATCGTCTCAAACCAAAGTCCAATGGAGTTTAAAAAACGCATTTTTTCTAGCGGTTTATATTTTGGTATTTTCATATGCTTATCTTCAGATCGACGCTGGTATTGGTGCTCTTTTATTGTTTGGGGTTGTACAGCTGACTATGGTGCTTTATGGCTATTGGCAGGGTGAACAGATTGGCATATACCGTGGTATAGGCTTATGTATTGCTTTGGCTGGAATCATTGTTTTGTTATTACCCGATACTCATGCGCCTGATTGGGGATATGCTCTAATTATGGTGATATCTGGGTTGGCATGGGCAGGATACAGCATTGCTGGTCGTAATATGACACAACCGATTGGTAGTACGTTGGCAAATTTTACGCTAGCTGTGCCAATGGTTTTGTTGGCGAATGTATTACTTGCCCAAGATCGCTACATTGACATGCAAGGATGGGTCTTAGCGATTTTGTCGGGCGGTGTCACTTCAAGCGGGGCTTATGTACTCTGGTATGCAATTTTGAAGCATATTGATCGAGTGACAGCGAGTACAGTACAGCTAAGTGTGCCATGTTTGGCGATTATAGGTGGAAGCCTATTTGTAAATGAGACTGTGACAGGGCGAGTGATTTTATCGAGTTTTATGGTTTTATTTGGAATTTTATTAGTCATTTATATAAGACCTCAAAAAGCCAAAAATGCATAAGTGAATTAAAAAAGGGTTCTCTCAAGAGAACCCTTTTTATGCAAAATGCAGATTATTTCGCAGCTTTTTCAGCTTCAATTGAAGCAATAGCAGCGTCTACACCTTCAATTGAGTCAGCAGCTTTTTTGATACGTGCTAACGCATCAACGAGTACTTCGTCAGCTGTTGCATATGAAATACGCATAAAACCGCCTAAACCAAATGCATCACCAGGAACAACTGCTACGCCAGTTTCTTCTAGTAACCATTCAGAGAACTCTGTGCAAGATTTTAAGCCTTTTGCACGAATAAGAGGACGAATGTTTGCATAGGCATAGAAAGCGCCATCAGCAGGTAAGCAAGAGATACCTTTAATATCATTTAAGCCATTTACAACTAAGTCATGACGGCGTTTAAACGCTTCAATCATAGGTTGTAAAACGTCTTGTGGACCATTCAATGCAGCTTCAGCAGCAACTTGCGAAATAGAAGTTGGGTTAGAAGTTGACTGTGATTGGATCTTTTTCATTGCACCAATGATTTTCGCTGGACCGGCTGCATAGCCAATACGCCAACCTGTCATTGCATATGCCTTAGAAACACCGTTTAAAACAATCGTGCGGTCATATAAATCAGGTGCAACAGTTGCGATGTTGTAGAACTCATCTTCCCAACGAATCGGTTCATACATATCGTCAGATGCAACAAATACTTGTGGATGACGACGTAAAACTTCAGCTAAAGCTTCTAATTCAGCTTTGCTATAAATCATGCCTGTTGGGTTAGATGGGCTGTTTAATACAACTAAACGAGTGTTAGGTGTAATAGCAGCTTCTAATTGTTCAGGAGTGATTTTGAAGCGTTGGTCTTCGCCACATTTCACAATGACTGGAGTACCTTCAGCAATAATGACCATATCTGGATAGCTTACCCAGAAAGGTGCTGGAATAATAACTTCATCGCCTTTGTTTAATAGAGCAAGTGCCAAGTTAAAGAAGCTTTGTTTACCACCACAAGAAACCAAGATCTGGTTCGCTTGATAATCAAGATTATTATCACGCTTGAACTTAGCAATAATTGCTTTTTTTAACCCAGGAGTACCATCTACAGCCGTATATTTGGTGAAACCATTATTAATCGCTTCAATTGCAGCATCTTTGATGTGTTGAGGGGTATCAAAATCTGGCTCGCCAGCACCTAAACCAATCACGTTCTTGCCAGCAGCTTTAAGTTCAGCAGCTTTGTTTGTTACAGCAAGTGTAGGGGACGGTTTGATAGCATTGACACGATCAGAAAGACGTACGTCCACGGCAATATTCCTCTTATGGGATTAAAAAATAAAAAGCATACTATCTTATCGCAAAAATTAAGCAATTTGCGGATACGGGTATTTTTAGATGTAAAAAAGTTTAATTTAAGAAGATTCTTGTTGCTGTTTTACTCAATTGAAGCTTTTTTGAAAAGAAATGATAAAAATCATTTATAATAGGTCGCAATCGAAATTTCGAGAATGAATCATGACTGAGCAACAGCCAAAACAGAAAAAGGCTTTGGTGAAATTGCCATTCCCAATGCCGAATGAAAGCAATCAAGCAGATGATGCGGTACACAACCAAGTGCGTCCAAAACCAGAGCAATATGCGGATAGAACATGGATGCCTCCACGTGGTACGCGTCGTTCTATGGGAAAACGCTAATTTTTGAAAAACAGGCAATATGCCTGTTTTTTATTGATTGAATAAAATTTCTTGATAATAACTTTTTTTCTTTTGATACATGTGATGGTCTGCTCGTTTTAACATGTCCTCAATCTGTTCATTTGTTTGAGTGGTTGCATGTCCAATTGCAATACTTACTGGATGGCTTGAATAATATTGATTGTCGATATTAAAAAGCTCCTGAATCGTTTGAAGCATAATTTGAACGTTCGCTTCATCTGCGCCTGGCATTAAGATCACGAATTCATCACCACCGATTCTGGATGCAGTATATGCTGTATTTGAAATAGCCTGACTTAAAATATTTCCAACACGGCGTAATAAACCATCTCCAATATCATGCCCAAACTGGTCATTTGTTTCTTTTAATCCGTTCATATCTAAAAAAATTGAAGAAACTGGTCGAATAATACTTCGGTTTAAGCGATTAAGTTCCTCTGTAAAAAAAGCACGGTTATATAGTTTAGTAAGAACATCGTGTTGCCCTAAATATTCAAGATAGTTTTCCGCTTTTTTCCGGGCAGTAATATCTGTCAGCGCAACTTGCACTAATCCCCAAGTCTCTTCATATCCCGGAAAAACGGTAAATTGAAGCAAGACATTTCTTATTTGGCCATCTAAAGCGTAGTTAACGGCTTCACGTTTATGATGGATATTACCTTGCCATAACTCGATGAGTTGTTCTCGAAAGGTTTCAACCATTTCTTCAGCAAAAATCTTATGTGTATTTCTTAAAAGTGTCGACTTATCAGGAGCTTTAAATAAATCTATCGTGGCCTGATTAACATCTAAAATTAAAATATCTTCTACACACTGGCGGACAAACTCAGGATGAACATCTAGAAAAGTTCTGAAGTCTTCAATTCCCAATAGCCTAAGTTGATCAATTCTATTTTTTATACGGCTGAAATCCTCGACCCACAGCGAAGTAGGCGAGTAGATAAACATAGATTCAGCCAAGCGACGATTTTTTTCTTCCTGTCGAAGTGCATTTTGATAGGGGGTAATATCTTCGGTAGTAATTAATACCCGCTCAAAATTAGATTCAGAACCAGGTAAAATAGACCCTCTTAACTGAACATCAATACGTTTGCCTGATAAGGTGTAATTCACGGTAGTGCTTGAAAAATGGGTTTTACCATTCCATAACGCTTCAAGCTCATAAATATGTGATTCGAACATTTCCTTTTTAAAAATAAGATTCAAATTTGAATATAGTTCCTCGCGCGTTGTTGCTTCAAAAAGTTCCAAGGTTTTTTGGTTAACACGAATAATTTTAATTTTATGAGCGCATTCAATAACTAAGTGTTTATTTTGATTTAAAAATTCATGGAGGTTTTCAATTCCTTGCTTTCTCCATAAATCAAATTGTTGTTTAACTTCACTGAAATCCTCAATCCACATTGGAATTGGGCTAAGGTCAAAAATCGAAGAATCTAAAGTTTCCATATGTTTCTTTAAGTATTCAGTTTGCCTTAAAGTATAATGAGAAAAATTAAGATTTGGGAGGATAAAGAGTTTAAATATATTAGAATAATTAAAAATAAAAGGATTAAATGTAATTAAAAATAAAATAATGAGAAAGCAGAGATTATCTGCTTAACTCATAAATTTATAAGAAAACTTAACGATTAATAGGGTGATCAATGTTTTTTTCACCACGCCATAACTTAATAAAATCTTGCTCATCAAAATCGTAAAGTTCCATCAGTGCAACAACAGCACTCACAAAAATCATGGCACCTTCAGAGTTTCCATGAAGATTGAAAATTTTACCGTTTAACTTCCCTAAAATATCACTAAGCTCATGATCACGGCCTCGTCCATAACGATCTCGTGGATACAACTCTTCATTTAAAACAATAAGAGCTATGGCTTTTTCAGCATCTGATAAATCAGTTTTATCTAAAGCTTCTTCAAATGATTCACTGCCATGATTAAAGTAAAAAATAACTTCATCATTAATGAAACTTTGTACCATCTTTTGAGTTAAAGTCGGAAATTGTGATACTGCATTATCTTCTACATAGGGTTTAAAAGATTCCGGAAAGATAACGTTATGATAAATCCCTTTAAAAAGAGGAGCGATTTCAGAAACTTTATAACCCGCAATGCCACAGCCTAATGCAGTAATGAAATATTTCATTTTAGGATGATTTTTTGTGTATACCTTAAAGTCTTCAACATAATGTTGAATTTGTGAAAGTGGCATTTGTTGAATGTGTTCATTTAAAGTTGGAATTGCAAAGCTTTGACCAGCCCAGCCACGACCTACACCTTCAACTGCTCCGAAGTGCTGACTTGCAACGCGCGCTGCACCACTACCGTGTTGTCCAGCAAGATTACTTCCAAATACAAAAACTGTATCTTCGGGAAGTTCGGTTACAATACTTTCATCATGATATTGATAGGTCATGGTTATACTTTTTGTTTAATGGATAGCTTCATGTTGCAACCGATTAGGGTATTGGTCAAGTGTTAAGATGCTTAATCTTTTACATTGAATTTCAAGCTCAATTTAGACTTTAAATTAAGATAAAAATCCCCATTAAAAGGGGAGACGTTAAATTCAATTTTTCATAAAGAGAGATAACTTTGAACGAAAATCAACCTTTTGATTTGGTCACTCATTATCAGCCAGCAGGTGATCAGCCACAGGCCATTGAAAAGCTGGTAAATGGTATCGAGCATGGTTTTCGTAATCAGTTATTGCTGGGTGTAACTGGCTCGGGTAAAACCTATACCATGGCGAATGTGATCGCTCAAACACAGCGACCTACAATTGTGATGGCTCATAACAAAACTTTGGCTGCCCAGCTTTATGGAGAGTTTAAAGCGTTCTTCCCTAATAATGCGGTTGAGTATTTCGTAAGTTACTATGATTACTATCAACCCGAGGCTTACGTTCCATCCTCAGATACTTTTATTGAAAAAGATGCTGCCATTAACGATCACATTGACCAGATGCGACTATCGGCAACACGCGCTTTATTAGAGCGTCGTGATGCAATTATTGTGGCATCGGTTTCTGCAATTTATGGTTTGGGTGACCCAAATGCTTATATGCAAATGTTACTGCATGTGGTTGAGGGCGACCGCGTAAGTCGTGATGAAATTATCCGACGTTTGGTTGAAATGCAATATACGCGTAATGAACTTGAGTTCTTACGTGGTACATATCGAATTCGCGGCGAAATTATTGATATTTTCCCTGCCGAATCTGATCAACATGCGATTCGTATTGAACTATTTGATGACGAGGTCGATTCGATCCGTTGGTTTGACCCGTTAACGGGTAAAATGGTCCGTAAAGTTCCACGTGTTACGATTTATCCAAAAAGCCACTATGTAACGCCGAAAGATCATCTAACTCGTGCTATTGATACAATTAAAGATGAGTTACAAGATCAACTTAAATTCTTCCGTGAACATGACAAATTGCTGGAAGCCCAGCGTATTGAGCAGCGTACCCGTTATGATTTAGAAATGATGCAACAGTTGGGCTATACCAATGGTATCGAAAACTATTCACGTCATTTATCGGGCCGTCCAGCTGGTGAAGCGCCTCCAACTTTATTTGATTATGTACCAGAAGATGCATTACTGATTATTGATGAGTCACACGTTACAGTTCCGCAAATTGGAGCGATGTATAAAGGTGACCGATCACGTAAAGAAAATTTAGTGAATTACGGGTTCCGTTTACCAAGCGCACTTGATAATCGACCAATGAAATTTGAAGAGTGGGAGCGCATTGTACCGACGACCATTTTTGTCAGTGCAACACCTGCTAAATATGAGCTAGAAAAGTCTGACCAAGTGGTTGAACAGGTGGTACGTCCAACAGGACTAATCGATCCTGAAATTGAAGTTCGTCCTGTATTAACTCAAGTTGATGATGTTCTTTCTGAGATCAATATTCGTAAGAACCTAAATGAACGTGTGTTAGTGACCACTTTAACAAAGCGTATGGCGGAAGATCTGACTTCTTATTTAAAAGAATATGGGGTTAAAGTCGCTTATTTACACTCGGATATTGATACGGTTGAACGTGTCAAAATTATTCATGAGTTACGTACAGGTGTATTCGACGTTCTAGTCGGTATTAACTTGTTGCGTGAAGGTCTCGACATGCCAGAAGTTTCTTTAGTTGCTATTTTAGATGCAGATAAAGAAGGTTTTTTACGTTCAGAACGCTCACTCATTCAGACAATTGGTCGTGCCGCGCGTAACGTGAAAGGTAAAGCAATTTTATATGCTGACCGAATTACTGATTCTATGCAAAAAGCAATAGATGAGACTGAACGCCGTAGAGCTAAACAAATCGAGTTCAACGAGTTGCATGGTATTACGCCACGTAGTGCTGTTCGTCAGGTCATCAAAGAAATTGATTCAGGCGAAGTGCTTTCAGACGACGAAATTGATGAGAAGGTGCTTGAACAAGCACAAGCTTTAAGTGCTGACGAAAGACATATTCTCTCTGACCCAAAATTGTTTAGTAAGCATATTACTAAGCTTGAAAAAGAGATGTTAAAAGCTTCGAAAGATTTACAGTTTGAGCAAGCAGCACGGATACGTGATGAAATCATTCGACTGAAAGCGCAAATGTTGCAATAAACGAATACATAACGCTACATAATGTGTTTAAAAAACAAGCTACTGTAGATATTTGAGTTCTTTTGTATTCACAACTAATCGTTGAGGGCAACAATGGCATTTCGAAATAATGTTCCGCAAGCCAGCTGGCGTTTGGCTAAAATTGCGTTGGGCGGTGTCGTTTTGGCTGGTTTGGCTGTTGGAACCTATGTCTATGCCCAGCCGAAACCTTTGCAAACTGTCTATAAAGTTGAACTGGACCGATATTTAGGTGTTTGGTATGAAGTCGCGCGTAAACCTGCATTTTTCCAAAAAAAGTGTGCTTATAATGTATCTGCAACCTACACCTTAAACGAAAATGGAAATGTAGTAGTAGATAATCGCTGCTACGATAATAGAAAACAATTACAGCAATCTATCGGGGAGGCCTTTGTGGTTAACCCGCCATATAACACCAAATTGAAGGTAAGTTTTTTACCGGAAGCTGTAAGATGGATTCCGGTAATCCGTGGGGATTACTGGATTTTAAAGCTAGATGAAGACTATCAGACTGTTTTAGTCGGGGAGCCTTCACGTAAATACCTTTGGGTGCTATCAAGAAACCCTCATCCAGAGCAAGAAGTGGTGGATGAATATTTAAATTATGCAAAAACATTGGGTTTTGATATTCGAGATGTTATTCGTACAGAACATAAAGAATAGTGGTATATGTCTGATTAAGAAAAAACCATGTTTTTACATGGTTTTTTCTTTTTTATAGTGGATAAATCAAGTATTGTAGTGAGTTGTTTTTATTAAAGTCTAAGAGGTTAATGATGTTTAAGGGCGTGATCTTGTCTGTCATGGCATCATTCACTTTTGGTGTACTTTATTTTTATACTCAATTATTAAGCCAGCTCGATAGTGAGCAAACTTTTGGATGGCGCATTATTGCAACACTACCGTTCCTTACTTTATTTATGTGGTGGAGTGGTGATTTAGCTTATATCAAAAATATCTATCAACGTATTTTGGCTAAGCCTTCTTTACTATTATTATTAATCACAACCTCTATTTTAACCTCAGTACAACTTTGGCTTTTTTTGTGGGGGCCGATGCATGGGCGTGGGTTACAAGTCTCTTTGGGATATTTCTTATTACCGCTGGTTCTTGTCTTAGCTGGAAGTGTGTTGTATGGCGAAAAAATATCAAAATTTCAATGGGTAGCAATTATTCTTGCAGTCATTGGTGTTAGCCATGAGATATGGCGTTTAGGAAGTATTGCGTGGGAAACTGCATTGGTAGCAGTTGGATATTCTGCCTACTTTTTATTACGTAAAAAAATTAAAACAGATAATTTAGGGGGCTTTTGGTGGGATTTGGTCATTATTATGCCCGTTGCGATTTATTTAACTCATACAGGTTTGCTACCATACAGTAAATTTATAGACCAACCAAGTCTTTCTTTGATCATTATTGGGCTTGGAATTTTAAGTGCTATTGGTCTGGGAAGTTATATTCTGGCAAGTCGCTTTCTACCTTTAGTTGTGTTTGGACTCTTGGGGTATTTGGAACCTGTATTACTTGCTTTAGCTTCTTTAGTTTTAGGGGAGAGCATTGGCCAGGAAGAATGGTTCACTTATATTCCGATTTGGTGTGCTGTTTTTGTACTCGTTTTAGAAGGGGCAATTCATCTTTATCAACAACGGCAAAAAGCCCAAAATCTGCAACTTAATATCACGAAATATCAAAAAAGATTAAAAAATGATGAGTTCAATTAGGTTGTCAGAACCTAAAAAGTAAGAAAAAGCAAAAATTTAGCTGCTTTAAACAATAAGATAATAAAAAATAATTATAGGTATTTTATGAATTTATGATGAATTTTAGGAAAATCTAGTCACTAACGTCAGCTTTTGATTCATTCTTGCCAATAATTCCATTACAATTACGGGGTTTTAAAAATCACGCCTAGATATAATTAATTAGAGGACGTATCTGTGAGCAAAGACACTATCATCGCCCTGCACGCTGAACACCAAGGCCGTTGGAAAAACCGTGAAGAAATCGCGGAACGTATGATTGCATTAATCGGTCAATTATACCGTGAAAAAAATATTGTCGTATCTGTTTACGGTCGCTCTTTAATTAACCGTTCTGTTATCCAAATTTTGAAAACTCACCGTCGTACACGTGTTGTAGACGTTGAGCTTTCTGTTGTAAATACTTTCCCAATTTTAGAAGCTTTAGCAAAAGTTGAAAATATTGGTTCTGCAGAAGTTGATATCGGTAAACTTGCTGTTGAATATAAAGAAAAAGGCGGTGATGTTGATGCTTTTGTTGCTCAATCAGTTGAGTCAATCAAAGGTAGCGCAACTTCTGAACAACCTAAAGATGTAGTTCTTTACGGTTTTGGTCGTATTGGTCGTATCTTGGCTCGTTTAATCATTAGCCAATCAGGTTTAGGTCGTGGTTTAAGCCTTAAAGCAATTGTTGTACGTAAGTCTTCTGACGGTGACTTGGCAAAACGTGCTTCTTTACTTCGCCGTGACTCTATTCACGGTACTTTCGCTGGTACAATTTCTGTTGATGAAGAAAACGAAGCAATCATTGCTAACGGTAACTTCATTAAAGTGATTTATGCGTCTAGCCCAAGTGAAGTTGACTATACTGAATACGGTATTGAAAACGCACTTTTAATCGACAACACTGGTAAATGGCGTGATGCTGAAGGTCTAAGCCAACACTTGAAATGCCCAGGCGTTGCACGTGTTGTATTGACTGCACCAAGTAAAGGCGAAATGAAAAACGTTGTATTTGGCGTAAACAACACAGATATCTTAGATGAAGACAAAATCATCTCTGCTGCAAGTTGTACAACAAATGCAATTACTCCAATTCTTAAAGTATTGGATGACAAATATAAAGTTCTTAACGGTCATGTTGAAACTGTTCACTCATTTACAAATGACCAGAACTTAATCGATAACTACCATAAAGCAGATCGTCGTGGCCGTGCTGCTACTTTGAACATGGTAATTACAGAGACTGGTGCAGCTAAAGCAGTTGCTAAAGCATTACCTGCATTGAAAGGTAAATTAACTGGTAACTCTGTACGTGTTCCTACACCAAACGTATCTCTTGCAATCTTGAATTTAACACTTGATAAAGAAGTTGATCGCGAAGAAGTGAATGAATACATTCGTCAAATCTCGATTAACTCTAGCCTTCAAGGTCAAATTGGTTATACCAACTCGACTGAAGTCGTATCAAGTGACTTTATTGGTTCTCGTACAGCAGGTGTATACGATGCTCAAGCAACGATTACTTCTGGTAACCGTTTAACTGCTTACGTTTGGTACGATAACGAAGTTGGTTATAGCTGTCAGGTATTACGTATCGCTGAACAAATGTGCGGCGTAAGCTACAAAAAAATTCCAGCAGAATTGAATGCTTAAGATCATTTAACGATCTATAAAATATTTTCACAAAAAGACCCAGTTTAGACTGGGTTTTTTTACAACCGTACAAAATATATGCTGACTATTTTTTGTAAATAAATGAGAATACAAACTAAGGAAAAAAAGAAAATAGTAAGGGATTGGAATTGTCGCAGTTTAAACGTTTGTTGGTCGTTTTTATATTCATCATTATTGCCAATTTATGTGGTGTACTCATTGCAATATGGGTATTTAAGCACTTTAATATTTATATTCCACTGAAAAATCAGGCAGTTGCTATTGATTTGCAAGAGCCTCTACAGGTTAAGGTTAAAGTACAAGATGCTTTAAATGTGGATGTAAAGGGGCGCGTAAATGCCAGTATTCCAATTGATGAGAAACTGAATATTCCTTTAACACAAACATTAACTCCGCGTGTTTACTTCGATAATATGGTGCCGATTAGCACAACCATTCCGGTCAAAGAAACATTAAAAGTTGAGCAAAATCTACCAATTGATACCAAGGTTCAGGTGCGAGTTTTAGGACGTGATATTACCTTGCCATTGAAAGGGACAATTCCACTAAAACTTGATGTGCCAATTGATATTAATGTCCCACTTGAGCAAAAGGTTCATTTAAAATTTGATGCCCCAGTACGCACGGTATTAAAAGAAAATCTACATATTCCTTTAAAAGCAAGATTAGACACGAATATCCCAATCGAAGGGAATTTAAATGTACCTGTTAAAACTGCATTAAATGCTTCAGTTGATGTGAAAAATACTTTGCCTGTTAAGATTGCAAATGGTGAGTTAAAGATTCCTCTGTCCACTATGCGATTAAATCGAGTATTAGGTTCAGAAACATCACAAAAGACAACTGATCAATAGGGTGGATGCTAATGTTCCGTTCACTCAAGAGTATGTTAATCAGTTTCTTTTTAATGATGATACTTGCCGCTATTATGTTTTGGGTATATCTCAATATTCAAGCAAATTTAGTCGTTTCGGCTCATAATGCCGATATTAGTTTACCTGACTCTTTAGAAACAAAAATTCAAGTTGGTAATACTTTGCAGGTTCAGTCTATTGGTAAACTTGATACAACTTTAGATATAGATCGCCAATTAACTTTACCCTTAAAAGGGAAATATTTGGCAGATTTAAATTTTGCTGTAGAAACACCTATTACGGTAAGTGTCGATTATTCAACGACTCTAAAAATTGATCAGGTTATGCCTTTAGAAACCACCACAGACTTGGTTTATCAAAGTAAGTTTTTACCAAAATTTCCCCTTAAATTAGATATCCCTATTAAATTAGATGTGCCTTTTAATTTAAAACGTAGTTATACCGTTCCCGTTAAAATTGTTTTTGATGGTCCGGTTTATTTTGAATTCGATGAACCTGTAAATTTATCGGTGAAACATCAGTTTAAACCAAGCCTAAACATAAATGATCCTATGGAAATGGGGAATGTCTCTTCATTTAATGCCATCATGTATAATTCTGTGCCAAAAACAAAAGCAAATCTTGATATGCAAATGACCTTACCTCTGCGCAATGTTCATCCTTGATAATTAAATAAATTGGCTAAATTTTATTTTTTATAAGGATCTTATTTGCAAAACTAAAAGCATCTGCTGGATTAAAGATAAAACAGATCGTTATAAATGGAATTGTTCCATTTTCTATTCGAGAATTTTATGAAAATATGGCAGAATAGGCGGTTTTAGAGTTTTTAGAGGATTGGCAGATGCGCTTTGTTGATGAAGCAGTCATTACCGTAGAGGCTGGCGACGGTGGCAATGGCGTAGCCAGTTTTCGCCGTGAAAAATTTGTACCATTTGGTGGCCCAGATGGTGGTGATGGCGGACGTGGTGGAAGTATCTATATTCAAGCTGATGATGATACAAGTACGCTAGTCGATTACCGTTACACACGTAAATTCCGTGCTGAGCGTGGAAAAAACGGTGCAGGTGCTAACTGTACTGGACGTGGTGGTGAAGATGTGGTTTTAAAAGTACCCGTTGGTACAACAATTGTTGATACAGATTCAGGCGATATTATTGGCGATTTGGTTGAAGACGGCCAAAGAATTCTGGTTGCTGGTGGTGGTGAAGGTGGTTTAGGTAACACTCACTTTAAATCATCAACTAACCGAGCACCGCGTAAATGTACGACTGGTACAAAAGGTGAGTTCCGCGAAATTCGTCTTGAATTAAAAGTATTGGCAGATGTTGGTTTGCTTGGTATGCCAAATGCCGGTAAATCTACTTTTATTCGTGCTGTAAGTGCTGCAAAACCAAAAGTGGCAGATTATCCATTTACAACCATGGTTCCAAACTTGGGTGTAGTCGATGCTGACCGCCATCGTTCATTTGTAATGGCCGATATTCCTGGGTTAATCGAGGGTGCAGCAGAAGGTGCAGGTTTAGGAATTCGTTTCCTTAAACATTTGGCACGTACGCGTATTCTTTTACACATTATTGATGTACAACCAATTGATGGTTCAGATCCAGCACATAATGCAAAAGCGATTATGAATGAGTTGGCTAAGTTCTCACCAACTTTGGCTAAATTACCAGTTGTTTTAGTACTCAACAAACTTGATCAGATTGCTGAAGAAAGCCGTGAAGAGTGGTGTCAGCACATTCTAGATGAACTAGAGTGGACTGGACCTGTCTTTAAGACATCGGGCTTATTAAGCGAAGGTACAAAAGAAGTTGTGTATTACTTGATGGATCAGATTGAACAGCAACGTGAACGCGAAGTTGAAGATCCTGAATACGCAGCAGAAGTAAGAGCTTTCCGTGAACAACTAGAAGTTGAAACACGTGAACAAACCATTGCGGCAAAAGAAGCATATCGTGCAATGCGTCGAGCACAACGTCTCGAAAGCATGATGGACGATGATGACGATTTTGACGATGATGAAGACGACAATGATGTAGAAGTCATCTACGTTCGTGACTAGAAAACCGAGGGAAACATGATAGAAGTGGTCGATGGGCAACGTCAGCTCAGTGAGTGTAAACGAATCGTTGTTAAAATCGGATCATCTTTACTTACAGCTAATGGGCAAGGTTTAGATCTAGATGCTATTTCGCATTGGGCGAAACAGATTGCAGATCTACACAATGCCGGACACGAGATTATTTTAGTGTCATCAGGAGCTGTAGCAGAAGGTATGGTTCGTATGAAGCTTGCGAGTCGACCCACCGATCTACCCAGTCTACAAGCCTGTGCTGCAATTGGGCAGATGGGCTTAATTCATACTTGGTCTAGTGTGCTTGAAAACCACGGTATTCGTACTGCTCAGGTTTTATTGACTCATGATGATTTGGCAGATCGCCGTCGTTATCTGAACTCGTGTGATGCTTTGCAAAACTTGATTGATTGGCGTGTGATTCCTGTCATTAATGAAAATGACACGGTGTCTACCGATGAGATCCGTTTTGGTGATAACGATACTTTAGCTGCTATGGTGGCAGGTCAGGTTCATGCAGAATTGCTGATCATTTTAACCGATCAGCAAGGTATGTTTGACTCAGATCCGCGTCATAACCCTGATGCTAAATTACTCTCTACTGTTCGTGCCATGGATGATGATTTATTCGATATGGCCGGCGGTGGTGGTGTGCTCGGGCGAGGTGGCATGGTCACTAAAGTTCGTGCTGCACGTTTAGCTGCTAAATCGGGCTGCCCAACCCTCATCGCGAGTGGTGAAAGTGATAATGTCCTGTCACGTGCGATGGCTGGTGAGATGCTAGGTACTTTATTTACTACAGATAAAGACCGCATGACTGCTCATCAACAGTGGCTTGCTGCTCATTTACAAACAGCAGGTCGTCTTGTGATTGATGATGGTGCTGTTGAAGCGATTAAATTGAAACATCGCAGTTTGCTCCCTGTTGGAGTTAAAAATGTTGAAGGACATTTTGATCGTGGTGATGTGGTTGAATGTGTCGATAAACAAGGTAAACGTATTGCGGTAGGTCGAGTGAACTTTAGCTCACGATCAGCCGAAATTATTAAAGGCTTAGCCTCAGATAAGGTTTATCAAGTACTTGGTGAAGCTCGTTCACTTGAAATGATTCATCGTGATCATATGGCAATTTATTAAGTTTTGCTCAAATAAAAAAGCTCGCTTTATGCGAGCTTTTTTTCTGGCGTTAAACGAGGTAAAACACGATCTTCACCTACCATATATGGATGTGTGGCAAGACTAAGCATGTCTAAGTCTTCCGAGCTATTACCATAAGCATAAATCTGGTGGTAATGCTGTAGCGTATATTGCTGATGTATCCTTAACTTCTTTTGTTCACTACTACAGTCTGGAGTAGAATAGTAACCCGTCATCCTGCCGTTTTTAATTTGAGTTTCGGTACAAATCAACTCGATATCTAGTAACTTGCAAAGTGGAGCAAGATAGACATCAATTGAAGCTGAAACTAATACGACTTGATCACCACGCAATTGATGATGTTGTAACTGAGTAAAAATTTCAGGCGAAAGCGCAGAGACTAACTCTTGTGCGTATTCTTCACCTAATTTTTGTAATTCAATTGCAGGCGTATTTTTAAACATGCTACGGAATAACTTAGCACGCATAGCATGGGCAGGATAAAAGTTAAGATAGTAGGCTTGAATCCATGGCAGAATTTTCAAGCCTTGCTTAACAATGTGACGCTTAGATAAAGCATAAAAGATGAACCCTGTAAAACTATCTTTACTACACAAGGTTCCATCAAAATCGAACAGGGCGAGACTTTTTATAGTCTTATTCGTTTCGCTCGTTGCATACATGTTTCATATCGTCCGTTTACGCGGGTTGCATACCAATTGGTATTATAATCACGACTTAATTTAGGCCCAGAAATTACCACTTGAGGCATAATTGCATAGAGTGGTTCTTTGCCAGTTTTTGATTTATAAAGTTTAGTCAGCGCAATATAAGTTTGAGTACTTTCAAACTTTTTCTCTTTTTCTAATTTAAGATCATCACGGATTTGTCGTGGGGTAACCAATACATTATTTTTTGCAAATACCGTGATCAGTTCTTTTTCTGACTCGCTTTGAGCTGCGCGTGGATCACCATCTTTTGTATAAAGAAGTAGATCGCCATCAAGACTTATATCTTTATCGGTAAGTTCTTTTAGCATTTTTTGAAAAGCTGCATTACGGCTAGAGTACATACCAGAGTTATAATCCGCAAAACGATAAATGGCTTTATCGTAGTCTGCCGGATAAACCATTAAACGATGTATGCCGTAATATAAACCACCGTATTCAGTATATAGGTCATCGCGGAGCGCAGCAGTACTCATACTCGAACGCTTATTGGCTTTCGCATAATTAATATGAACTTGCATTGAGCCCAAAGTCGTAATAGGGTTCATTTTCTCGCCAATATCTTGACCAACCAATTTGGCTGCACCAGTTAAGGCACTCACATGATAGTGTTTAGCCATGAAGTCGAAAATTTCTCGGTAAAGTAAGTCGAGTTCTTTCTCGGTTTTAACTTTACGCATTTGACTCATATAGTTGTTATCAGGAGAGGGCTGAGTTCTTAGAACTTCTTCAAAGTAACCAGCAATTGTTCCACCAACGGTTTTGCCAAGCTTATCTTCAAACTTTTCATTTAAACGTGTACTAACTTCTTCAACTGCCTTTTGTCCTAACCCAGGCACTTGAGGGTTGGCAACAAAGTTAGATTCCTGATCCACTACAGCCACAATACTACAGACATTTTTCTTGGTTTTAGGAATATCCAAGTCTTTCATAATGTCATCAATATCTTTAGCCCATGACTCACGGTCATGCACACGCGATGGAATTAGACGTTTAATCTGTTGGCTTTCTAGTTCAGGCTCATCATTGTTTGACCACCAAGCTTTATCACCACAAGCAGCTAAACTCATGCATACGGCAGCCATGCCGAATGATTTTAATAAAAAACGGGAAGACAACGGTTTGTTCATGGCGAGGAAAGCACCTGCATAAAAAGATGAGCCGATTAAGCGGATGAAGTATACTATGTTGATCATCAATTGTATGAATATATATGTATATTGGTCCCTATCAACTGTCAAATAATTTAATTGTTGCTCCTATGGCGGGAGTTACTGACCGTCCATTTAGAACACTCTGCAAGTATTTTGGCGCAGGCCATGCAGTCAGTGAAATGATGACTGCTGATAAAACTTTGCGGATGAGCAAAAAGAGCCTCTACCGTGCGAACTTTGATGGTGAACTCGCTCCAATCTCTGCTCAAATTGCAGGTTCTGATCCTGAGCAATTGGCAGAGGCTGCACGTTATCAAGTAGCAAATGGCGCGCAAATTGTTGATATCAATATGGGATGTCCTGCCAAGAAAGTATGTAATAAACTCGCAGGTTCAGCGTTATTGCAAGATGAAGACTTAGTGGCCCGAATACTTGATGCAGTGGTCGCTGCTGTTGATGTTCCCGTGACTTTGAAAACCCGTTTGGGCTTTTTAAATGGTCAGGAAAATATTTTAAGAGTCGCAAAAAGGGCAGAAGAAGCGGGGATTGCCGCGCTAGCTTTACATGGCCGTACTCGCGAAGACATGTATTTAAATACAGCGCGTTATGATTTGATCAAACATGTTAAAGAATTAATCAATATTCCACTTATTGCGAACGGTGATATTGATAGTCCTGAAAAAGCAAAATATGTACTCGACTATACTGGGGCAGATGCAATTATGATTGGTCGAGCTGCTCAAGGTCGACCATGGATTTTTCGTGAAATTGCTCATTATTTAAAAACTGGTGAACACTTAGCTGCACCTAATATTGAAGAGGTGAAGCAGGTGTTACTAGGACATTTATCAGAACTTTATCAATTTTATGGTGAATACTCTGGCTGCCGTATTGCCCGTAAACACATTGCTTGGTACACCAAAGGATTACGTTCGAGTAATGAATTCCGCCAAAATATGTATAAAGTTGAAAGCACTGCTGAACAGGCAATAGTAGTCGAAAATTATTTTAATCAGTTATTAGCTGAAGGCAATTTGATGAGTGATGTTCAGGTTGAGCAGGTTAACTTACTAGAAACCCATTAAATAAAAAGCCAGTATATGATTACTGGCTTTTTAAGATTTACTCATCTTCTAGCATTTCTACAACTAACTGGTTAACCAGATCAGCAGCATCTAGCTCTCGTATTTGAGAGACATTACTACCCGCCCAAAAAGCACCGAAGCCATAGTCTTTATTCTTGCTTGCAATGGCATTTAATTGCTTGGCTAGATCGTATGCATATGGATATTCGGGTTGAGGAGGGCGATTAGGTAAATCAATTTGTGTGTGCCAATGGTTGAGCAGGCCACGGGCTGGACGCCCAGAAAGACTGGCGCTGATTTGTGTTACAGGTTCATTAAATAAAGCTTTACGATACTCGGCAGATGCATTTGATGTATGGCATTGAACAAATGCTGTTCCGAGTTGAACCGCAGCAGCTCCTAAGCTCAACATATGCCGTGCCTGTGCTCCATTCATAATACCGCCTGCAGCTACCACAGGTGGTTTGCAATGCTTGACAATAAGGTGTACTAAATCGCTCGTTTTAATTGCTGCATCAAAGGCTTTATTAAAGATTCCACGATGTCCGCCTGCTTCAATCCCTTGAGCAATAATAATATCTATACCAGCCGTTTCAATGGCTTGTGCTTCAACTAAGTTGGTAGCAGACACCATCGTGATAATTCCGGCATCTTTTAATGCCTGAATTTGATGGGGATGGGGAATTCCAAAATGAAAACTTACCGCTTTAGGTTTGGTTTCTAATACGACATTTAGAAAATCATCGTTATCAAGAAAACTTGGATAAATACAGTTTAAGTTTTGAGGAGGCTGTTCTCCGAACTTTTCAAATTGTGGGCGTAAATATTCAATCCATTGTGCTGAGGTTTGAGGGTTTAGTTGTTCGGGTTGATGGCAGAAAAAATTAACCTGAAATGATTTTTCTGTAAGTGTTTGGGTTTTTAAAATCTGTTCACGTGCACTTTGCGCCGTATTTGCACCTAGACCTAAGGATCCAAGACCACCCTGATTAGAAACTTCTGCTGCAAGTTCAGGTGTAGATACACCTGCCATAGGGGCAAGAAAAATTGGATGTTTAATTTCAAGTTGTTGTAATAGGTCCATTTTATTCACCTCATTTCTTTCTATTCACCATAGCGTGAAAACCGAACCAAGAGCAAATAATATTGGGCATTTAGTTTTTAAATATTTAGTTCTTAAACATTGATAAGTTCTGATTTTTTAAAGTGGAGTAACATGAAATAAAGAGCCGATCCAGCTTGAAAAGCCCATCGCTAAAATTCCCCACAAGGTAATGCGTAGACTCCCTTTAAGCTTGGAAGTACCTGCGAAATGACTTGATAGCGCTCCTAAAAAGGCTAATGAAATAATGCCAAATATTAAGACTGTTTTTTCGATCCATATATCTGGACTGAGTAAAATAGCCAGC
Organism: Acinetobacter sp. 809848; assembly: GCF_000581275.1. Taxonomy (NCBI): domain Bacteria; kingdom Pseudomonadati; phylum Pseudomonadota; class Gammaproteobacteria; order Moraxellales; family Moraxellaceae; genus Acinetobacter; species Acinetobacter sp. 809848. The sequence continues at coordinate 51,172 of NZ_JEXG01000020.1, read as the reverse complement.
ATAGGAAACAATGCCCCAAATGAAAATGAGCCAGCTGAAGCTAATGCGGCTTGAATAGGGTTTGCTGCGGTATTTTCATGAATACCAATTTCATCACGCGCGTGAGCCCCTAATGCATCATGATTTGTAAGTTCAGTAGCAACTTGTAGAGCTAAGTCAGGTGCTAAGCCTCTGGATATATAAATTTGGGTGAGTTCGTCCAATTCACGCTGCGGATGCTTTTTGAGTTCTTGTTCTTCAAATTTTAAGTCGGCTTTTTCAATATCTTCTTGTGATTTTACTGAAATATATTCTCCTGCAGCCATAGAGGTTGCACCAGAAATTAAACCAGCAATACATGCAATAAGAAGTGTATGAGCAGAAGCCCCACTTGCAGCCATTCCCATAATTAGGCTAGTAACAGAAATAATTCCATCATTTGCCCCTAAAACGGCCGCCCTTAACCAACCTGAGCGGTGAATAAAATGATGTTCTGGATGCTGAGAAAAGGACATGTTTTCCCCTATTTGTAGTTATAAATTTTTATCTTATCCTATAAGATTATTTACAATAATACGATTAAAAAATGTGTCATTATAGGAAAAACAAACAGATAAGAACTTTTTTAAAACATAATATTAAAGGAGATAAAATGAACAATTTAAAGAACTCATCTACTTATATAAACAGTGTCATTTATGGGTTTAATTATAATACTTATTGATTAAATTTTAATTTGATTGCTACGCAAGCATTCTACCTATTTTACTCTAGAGGTCCCAATGAATAGCAAAACAATAAAATCTATAACCCGTTCCTTTATCGTTATTGGTTCGATCTGTCCAGCTTTAGGCCTCTTAAGTGTTGAGACTAGTTTTGCGCAAGAGATTGTTAATCAAGAATATAAACCAGGTAATCCAATTTATGATAAATGGGATCAATTTTATAAAATTGAAAAGACTCAACCTGAAAATGCCGAGAAGTTATTATTAGAACTTGGAGAGATGACACCACAAGATATTAAAGTATGGAAAAGTTTAACTTATTTACAGATTAGGTTAAGGAAACAAGATGCTGCTTTGCAAAGTCTAAGAAAAGCAGAGGCATTAGATCCAGCAGATGATAATTTAAAACTCCAAGAAGCTTATCTACTGAATTCTCAAAAACATAACAAAGAGGCTTTGGTAGTTTTTAAGGAGCTTACGCAATCTAAAGATGCGGATATTGCCAATAAGGCGACACAGGCCGTAAAGAATTTAAGTGGAGGGGAAGTCAAAACTTATTTCCGTGATGTGTATTTTGCACCTTCATATGAATCACGTTACGACGATGTAATTTTCCCACTTAAAGCTCGCTATGGTAAGAACCTCGATAATGGTCGAGCGCAGGTGTATGGCTTTTTAAATCTAAACCGCGATACTCAATCTCAAGGCGGAGTACGACCTGAAATTATTGATGAAAATGCAGTAACTCTAGGTGTCGGCGCTAATTATCAACCTTGGACTTCTATACCTGTACGCATGTATTTAGAAGTAGGTGGAAGCTATGATCTGATTGACCGAAATAGAGATAAATTTCGTGAAAGTGTTGTGGGTGGGATAGCAGGTTATCAAGAATGGTATTCTCAAAATAGTTGTAATCAGTCACTTTGTTTTAATGATTACTTCACTGATTTATATGGCAATGCTGCGACTTATTCTAGAGAAGATTATAACGTTATTGGCGATTTACGCTTACGTACGGGTTTGAATGTCTATAAGGGGGAAACGGGCACTGTACAGGCGTATATGAAATTGCATGGCTTAGCTGACAGTAAAGATGAGTATTACAATAATTTATTTGAATATGGCCCAGGTATTTCATGGCAGCCTTTTAATTATCAACCTATAAAATTACGTGTAGAACGACTATATGGCAATTACTTTAAAGATGTGCCAGTAAATACGAAAGATCATTACAACAATACTCGAGTAGAACTCGTTTTTTATAAGGATTTCTAAAATGAATAAAATTTTTATATCTATCGTATTTGGAACCCGTCCTGAATTAATCAAACTTGCCCCTGTGATTTTATTGGCAAAACAAGACCCTCGCTTTCAAGTTGAAGTGATTTTTACTGGACAGCATGACGAACTAGTAAGAGATGCGATAGATTTCTTTGGGGTTGAAATTGACCACCGTCTTAAAATTATGAATGCTGGACAAAGTTTAAATCAGCTCTTAATTCATGGTTTGAGCCAAATCGAGAATGTGTACACTGATGGACAAAAACGAGATGCAATTGTTATTCAGGGTGATACAACAACTGTTTTAGCAGCTGGCTTAGTCGCGTTTTCAATGAAAGTTCCTGTTGCGCATGTTGAAGCTGGTTTACGTTCTTATGATTTAGATCATCCTTTTCCAGAAGAGGGAAATCGTCAGTTAGTTTCACGTATTACTAAATGGCATTTTGCCCCGACTGAACAATCAAAAAGAAATCTACTTAATGAACAAATTCCGCCAGAACTCATTACTGTTACAGGCAATACTGTTGTTGACGCTGTGTATTTAGGGCGTAAATTAATTTCTGAAAAATCTGATTTGAAGAACCAGCTTGAACCTTATGGAATTCAATTAAAGCAGGATGACAAAGTTGTACTTATTACTGCCCATCGTCGTGAAAACTTTGGTGGTGGAATTCAAAATATTTGTAATGCAGTTGAGCACTTAGCTCAAGCACATCCTGATTTACATTTTATTTGGCCTGTACATTTGAACCCGGCAGTACATGATGTAGTCCATGATAAGTTTAAAGACCATTCCCAAATCCATCTTGTTAAACCATTAGACTACCCAAGTCTATTGGCAGTGATAGACCGATCGAATTTTATTTTGACGGATTCGGGAGGCTTACAAGAAGAAAGTCCATCATTTAATAAGCCAGTTTTGATCTTGCGGGATACTACCGAGCGACCAGAAGTTGTTGAGGTGGGAGCAGGCGTTTTGGTGGGTACAAATCAACAAAAAATTATTGAAGAAGCTGAAAAGTTACTCACCGACCAACAGCATTATGAAAAAATGGCACATGTGGAAAACCCATTTGGCGATGGGCAAGCTGCTCAACGTATTCTCAATCAAATTGCTAAATCTTATGAATCGGCATAATTATGATTTAAGGATCTCGTCTCATTTATGGTTTTATTCGCATGACCATAAGTGAGGCGGTACCATAAGCTCACAATATTAACGCACCAGCGGCTCATGTAATGAGGACCATCAAAAATATAAACAGTTTTACCTTCATATGCTTTTAGCTGAGAAATAATTTCCCAAGGGTATGCGGCTCTAAATTGCCCATTCTTTTTCACTCTAAAAGCTTCTAATACTATAATTACTTTGTCTTTTCCAAGTTTATGTTCAAGCTGATCTAAAATATGTTTGGCCTGTTTAGGTGATCGAATCCCTACGCCAACGCCATCTTGGAAAAAAACTCCAGTATGGTCCGGTAGCCAGCTTTTAACCCACAAATCATAATTTTCAGGTTCACTTTCGCCACTATAAATACTTACCCAAACTGGTGAGGGGAGCTTTGACAATACATGGCCTAAAGCACTGACTCGTAGCCAAGTTGGATCGGCTTCTACCGGAAAGTAATAGCCTTTAAATGCCGTTTTTTGCTCTTTTATAATTTGGGCAGATTTTTCGCCTAACTCAATGACATTTGCTCGCGCTTTAGGTTCATTATATTCGCCAGCTAATCCTAATATAAGATTTTTAGCCCATGGCTCTTGTTTAATTTTTTCTAAATTAATTGCTTTTTCCCACTGTGGAAAATTGGATTCTTTCCACCATGATTTAGATTCAACCACAGACCATTGGGGAACAAAGGTATCGACACCTAAGTAGTGCCAATTTCCTTCTGGAGGAGTCGTTTTATTATCAGGCTGCCAGAAAATACCTTCAATATGAGGGGCTTGACCTTGATGTTTGAAAAGCCCCGCATATACGATGACACTACATATAATTAAAATAATAAAAGCAGCTATTTTAATTGGTATCTGTTTTCTCATTATTTCGTCTTAACCAGTACCACAAGAAGATAATTATTATCATAATTGCAGAGATAATCACAACTAATAAGAAGAAAGAAGACTGTTGGACTAGAGGCGCCTTTTGATTTCCGACAATGAGTTTTTGTAAAACATAGATATTTCCATTTTCTGAAACCAGCATTTTCGTCACGTTGTTTGGAATTTTATGTTGTATTTTTTCCCAAAGGTGCATAAACGTTTGTGCGCCACCTTGTGAGTCGGTAATCACATCAAAGCGGTTATTGTTATAACTGACAATAAAACCATTTTGGGCAGCAGGTGCATAAATAATATCCTGATGCATTAGTACTTGTTGTTGATAAATATCTTTGTTAACACGGACATTTACAGATTGTGGCGCGCTCGGTGAATAACGGACTAGGTTGAGAGGCATTGGTGCTTGGGTTAAAAGCATTTTTTTCGCAGTTTGACCTAACACAATCGCGATATTTAATGCACCAGATTGACCATCAACCGCAATTGTGGGGGTTGTTGCTAAAGTCATTGAAATTGCGGCTACACCATTTTTAAGTTTATGAGGTAGCTTTACAGTAGATTTGGCTGTATCAATCCAAAGTGAACCATGTGCGTTAGGTAAACATTGGGAATTGGCTATCACTGAATTTTCCAGCTTTAGACTAAAATTTGTCGTATTAGAAATAGCTTTTGCAAAAATATTGAACTGACGGTTTACTGGGTCTGAAGCAAGGTCGGCTGTTTTCATGCTTCCAGCAAGTCCTCCATCAATCCAAGCTGTAATATTGGAACCTTGTAATAAACCACTTTGAATACGAAGTGCGATTTGTCCTTGCAAGATATCGGTTGGTTGCCATACCGCAGGGAAATCAAGAAATAAGTTTTTTTCAGCGTGATTTAATCTGAAATCTTGAATACCTAAATCGGCGAGTGTATCGATTTTTTTAAATTGAGCCCATGTTGGATTAGATATTGTATTTGGAAAAACTGCGTTTCCTGTACTCAATTGTTGTACATAAGAAGAATTAATTAGTCCATTTACTGCGCTCGTTAAATCTTGTTGAGTATGATAAGTAATTGATAAGGTAGGCACACCTTCTACAGGTTTTGCAATTTGTACTAGTGCTCCGCCTTTTAGTGGTGCTGCTGAGCGAATAACTTCAATAATAAAGTTTGTTTCAGGATTTAAATTGGTTTGTCCTGAATCAACCCATTCAACAGGTGTTATGGAGGTCCATGAACTTGCTAATCTGGCGAGCATGGAGGCTTCTATAATCTCTTTACGGTTGTATTTTAAAATACCAACAAATGGAGTAGGCCGTCTCGCTTGTGGGTTATATAAAGCATCTGGCAAATCTTTTAAGCGATATTCATTACGAATAGGTGTAAAGTCGAGCTGGGAATTACTTAAATAAGTTAGGTGATCAATATCTTCTGTACAGAATGTTTCTTTGGTTTGATTCAGCGTAGTCGGTTTCGCATATTGTTGAATAATAAAATCTAAACGGTGAAAACCACTCTGACTTGCTGGAATATCAAATTTGACTTGACCATCCCCACTTAGGGTAGTGTTATAAATGAGTTTATCATCATATTTTACAAGTAAAGTTGTATCGCTTTCAGTGGAATAATCACTTGAAAATTGAATGTTTTGCCACTGGGCACCTTTGCCAATATAGAAAAAATGAGGCTCGACTGTGTATTTAGTAGAAGTACTAATATCGTCCAGTTCCCATGTATACGCATGAGCAGACATGGCGAGCATAAGACTGGTGCTGGCAAGGAGCACTTGAGTTGTTTTGTAAAGATCAAAAGTCTTTTTCATTTATTTTTTCTCCTTGCTACGTTCCGTTTTGTACCATTGAAGGGAGTTGCCCTGTATTTTATTTTTAAGCATGTCATATGCGGCTTTAAAAACAATAAATAGAAATATTTGTGAGTAACTTACGTAAGATAGAACTGAATAAAAGTAGAGTTCTGGTTTAACTTTTTCGAGTGAAAGCGTAAACCACATTTGTGCCACATATAGGCAAAATGACAGTCCCCATAGAGTTGTGAATGGGCCTGGAACTGAAATACCCGCAATATCAAGTATGCCAAGGGTTAAGGTGATATGACTCCAGAATAAAGCGGGTACAAAAAGTATGTAGCACATAATGTTGTTAAGAATTTCAATTCCGATAGGAAAAGGCGTTCTTAATGCGACGGGTAAATATTTACGAGTCACATAAAAATTACCTTGGGTCCAACGTGAACGCTGTTTAACAAACACACTCAGAGATGGAGGATCTTGCTGCCAACCAATTGCATAGGGCACCCATTTAATCCGTTTTTGACCAATGAAAATCCTAAAACTCATTTCTGTATCATCGACCAATGACTTTTCATCAAAACCGCCTAAGGTTTCTAAAGCATCACGCCAAATCACATAGTTAGTACCCATTAATGTCGATAGCTCAAAACGTTGCCAACGACCGCCTTGGAAAATCCATTGGAAAAAGATGAACTCAATGGCAATAAATCGGGTCAAAATACTATCTTGCCAATTACGTGTTCTTACTTTTCCATTAACGGCTACTAATTTTTTATCGGCAAGTAGGGTTTGAGCTAGCAAGCGAACACAATCGGGTTCTGGTGTACTGTCCGCATCATAGACAACAATCAATTCGCCTCTAGCATGGGGGAGGCCATTATTAAGCGTTCTAGATTTACCTTTACCCCCCATTCCTTTAGGAACATTAACAATCTTTATGCAAGGATAAATTTTTGCCAAATTTTCGGCGATTTCTAGGGTGTTATCCTTTGACCCATCATTAATGAGTAAAACTTCATATGCTTCGGCTGGGTAATCTTGTTGAGCAATTGCATGCAAAGTATCTTCAATCACAACACCTTCATTATAGGCAGGGATCAAGACACTCAAAACGGGCCATCTCTCTGGTATTGGAAGGTTTTGTAACTCTTTTTCTGCTGTTTTTGAATATTTCCAAGCTTGATAACTTAACCACGCCCAAAATGCTTGTGGAATCCAAATCCCTAAAAATCCAAATAAGAAGAGAATATCAATGGGAGCCATTTGATTTAACCCTCCTGATAATAGACGAGATGAGCAAGACTAATAAAATCAACCCGATTACAAGAGAGAACCATGAAATATAGCTACCAAACGTACCAAGGAGGTCAGGGTAGGTACTCGTCAGAATTAGATCGAGTGGAACTACAACAGTACTTAAACCGATAAAAATGTATCCAAGGAAATTAGTTTTTACATGCTCTGGCGTACTTATGTAATTAATCTTATTAAATTTCCAAGATATTCCGAGTTGAGGATATCGAATATTTGTTGTGGGTAGATCAGCAGGAGGATTAATAATAATTTCATACCCAGAAATATGACCGTTAAAACGTTTAGCCGAATAAAATAAATGCTGTTTTTGCTTAATTTCTCTAGAGGGTAACGGGAGCTGCGAAGGGTTAAATTGAATAATATAACTACCAGCGGTCTGTGAAATTAAATTTTCATCCCATCCCGTTGAGACAAAAGCAGCCATTGGGCGCAACCCAATTGCAGTTGAAAATGTGGCTTTAGCCGCAAAATATTGAGGTTGCTCTGATTTATAAAGTGCAATCGGAATCGCACCTTGGCTGACTGCTTCTTTGAGCAAGAAATAATGAGAAAAGCTAAAAACTTCATCCGGCAATATAATGCCAGGCTTGAACCCTTTATGAATAAGTCGTTGAAAGCTATCCGAGCTGATCTGGTCAATTGTAAAGATAGGCCACCATGTATCCTGATATGGAAAAAACATTGAAAGATCATCGGTACTCTGAACTTCTGTTTTTGTTTGTTCCGTTTTAATCTCACAATGATAATATTGCCGATAGAACTGCTGTAAAGTGGCATCAGGATACTGACTAGATGCAATAATAATTCCACAAATATTAAGAAGATTAGACATTAAGTAATCTCCTCTTCAGGTGGAATCTGAATAACTTTATATTCGACTTCAAGCCGCAAAGTCATAATTTCTTTTAGCTTTTTAATAAATTCAGGCTCTTCATCCGTTTTTTGCTTGCGAATTACAATACTGTATATAGTTTCAAGATCATCATCAGCGAACTGGAAAACGATTTCTTGTGGATGATGCTGACTCAAAATTTTAATCATTTCATTTTGCGTGGTTTTCCACACATCGTCGCCTAACATTTCTTTAATTAAGCTTCTGTTGAGAATTCTAATTTCAAAGACTTCATAGTCTTGAATGTGATGATGATCAAGAAGCTTAAAGAAACTGCGTTGAAAATACTTGAGTGCGCTAAGCGGGAAAATATCACGGCGATAATTACGGTCATAGCTTTGAATATCGCGGTATTTTTGAACGTTAATTTCAATATTATGGCGAACAGCACTCAGAAAAAGAGGAATGAGGGGAATAATAAAAAGTAAAAGAAGCTGACGTTCAATATGCGTCTGAGCCCCTAAGTCGAGTAGAAAATATACTGCAACACCGATAAAAGCGAGTAAGCCTACAATTAAGGATGCACCAACTTGTAAAAAAGCTCCAGAAATTAAAAGAATGAGAATAAAAATCCAGCTTCCTCTAAAACTTACAGGCAACCACTCATACGCAACCATACCCATAAATAGATGAGCTGCGATAATCCATAAGACGAGTGTTCTTCCAGGGTTCTTTTGTTGCATGTGAGCTATAGCTACCTTATTGTAATGTTAATTTTTTTATACTTTTATTACTAAATGTGAGACATTGCGAAGTTGTTGTTGTTTATGGCCTTTTTAAGTATCTATTATGTTTATTTGTAGAACAAAGTCTCACTATAGTCAAATACTGTTATTATTTTTTAATTAAAAATAAACACTTAAGACGTAATTCTTATTTAAATACTCTTGAAAGTTTCAATTGCTTTAAGACGAGTTTCCTTTAAATCTACAATTGGTTTTGGATAATTTAACTGAATATTCGTTTTAGTCGAGTAGGGCTCATGAATGGCTTTATTGTCTAGATGAGCTAATTCTTCAACCCATTGACGAATATAATCTCCATTTGGATCAAATTTCTTTGATTGAGCAATAGGGTTAAAAATTCTAAAGTAAGGTACGGCATCAGTTCCGGTAGAAGCGCACCATTGCCAGCCGCCATTATTTGCTGCTAAATCCCCATCGATTAAATGCTCCATAAACCATCGTTCACCTACTCGCCAATCGATGAGTAAGTTTTTACATAAAAACATAGCGGTAATCATGCGAACACGATTATGCATCCATCCCGTTTTTAAAAGTTGACGCATTCCAGCATCAATAATCGGTATACCTGTCTGGCCCGTTTGCCATGCAATTAGGTGCTCTGGATTGTGATTCCACTTAATTTTCTGAGTGTCTTTTTTAAACGGAATATGTTTAGAAACATGGGGGAAATCAAATAAAATATGTTGATAAAATTCTCGCCAAATAAGTTCATCTAACCAAGTCTGCTGGCCTTCATTTGTCAAATGAAAGTTGCCATGTTCAGCCCTAAAAAGAGCTTGAAGGCACTGGCGGATAGACAAAATCCCAATGTTTAAATAGGGAGAAAGTTGGCTAGTTCCTCTTACATTGGGAAAGTCACGTTCTAATTTATAATCAGATAAATGATCTTTAATAAATATGTCGAGCTGCTCTAGAGCAAAATTTTCTCCAGCTGGCCATAAGTCTTGTTGCTCTTTAGAAACAGAAGGATCAAAAAAAGCTTCAATATCTTCTAGAGTTAAGCTGTTTATTTTTGAAAAAGACGCTGGATAGCTACTTTGCTTTTCAGGAATTGGATAGCATTGAGGTAAACCACTGAGATCCAATTTTGAATAACATGCTTTTTTGAATGCACCGAAAACCTGATAGGGCTGCTGTGACTGATTGCGAATAGAGCATAAAGGAAAAATCGTACGGTCATGGAATAAAAAGAGCTCTTTACCTTGCTGATTTAAAAAATCTTGTACAGTTTTATCTCTTTTTAATTCATTAACGCCGATCTCTATATTTGAATAGACATTTTCAATATTAAGTTGAGTGCAAAGTTCACCAATATAATCAGCGATATCTTTCCAGTAAGGAATGACTTGGATAATAAGGGGAATATTAAGTTGTTCTAGTTCTTTTTTGAGTTGTTGAAGTTGACGTAAATAGAAATTAATTTTTATAGGCGCATCGTGATGCATTTTCCATTGTTCAGGCGATAAAATAATTAACCCAATACAAGGCCCTTGTTGAGAGGCATGCCATAAAGCAGCATGGTCTCGAACTCTCAAATCTTGACGAAACCAAATTAGCTGATTTACGTTTGACATGAAAATTGGCCCTTATAGAGTGAGGTGAGTTAAAGAATTATTATCAAAATATTATATAAAAATAAATACATAAAAAAAGCAAAGCCGAAGCTTTGCTCTTATCATCTTTAAAGATGAATTAGTGGTGATGACCACCAGCACCGTGTACGTGACCGTGATCTAATTCTTCTTGAGAAGCATCACGGATTTCTACGATTTCAACTTCAAAAGTTAAGTCTTGACCAGCAAGTGGGAAGTTAGCATCAACAACAACGTTGTCGCCTTCAACCGCTTTAACAGTAACGATCTGTACGCCGTCATCTGTTTGAGCTTGGAATTGCATACCAGGTTGAATGTTCTCAACACCTTGGAACATTTGAGCTGGAACTTCTTGTACTAGGTCTGGGTTGTATTCGCCATAACCTTCAGCAGCTGGAACGTTAACAGTGAATTTTTCACCAACAGTTTTACCTGTTAATGCATTTTCTAAACCAGGAATGATATTGCCTGCACCGTGCAAATAGGCAAGTGGTTCACCTTGAGATTGATCAAGTGTTTCACCCTCAGCGTTTGTTAATTTGTAGTGGAATGAAACCACGTGGTTATTTGCAATAGCAGTCATGTTTTTGATCCATTCAATCAATTGAAGCGTACATCATAAAGTGAAAAATAAATTTTGTAGACTACAAAATCTTAATCTTTGGCACTTTTTCTGATGCGTTTTTATATAAATAGGGACGAACTTAAAAAATTCAACTTAATACAGCTTAATTTTTGGACGTACACGTCTTGTAAGTAAATCTTTCATTGTGAGTAGTCCAGCCTGAGTATATCCGTGAATCGTTGCTTGATGTAAACGATATAAAGAGACATACATTGTTTTCGCAATATAGCCTTGCACGCTTACATCTCCAAGTAATTCTCCAACGGCTTTATGACGACTTAAAGACACGAGAGAACCTTTGTCGTTAAATGTAAACATCGGCTGTGATCGGCCATTTAGTCGAGCAGCCATAGCATCGACTAAAAAGCTGGCCTGTTGGCTTGCAACTTGAGCACGGGGGCCAAGTGGAGGATGTCTTGCATCAAGTTGGCAATGAGCGCAGTCACCAAACGCAAATACATTTGGATCAGAATAAGTTTGCAACGTTGCATAGACCATCAGGCGGTTAATGTTATCGCGTTTAAAATCGGTAAAACTTTCTAATACCTTTGGTGCTTTTACGCCTGCGGCCCAAACGGTAATATCACTTTTAAGTTGGTTGCCATTGCTAAAGTAGATGCAATGCTCATCAATTTTTTCAACGCGGTGTTGAGTTAAAATTTCAACACCCATTTTTTTGAGTTGCCCAGCACTGTGTTCAGCGGTTTTATCGCTTAGAGCAGGTAAAATACGCTCAGAAGCTTCAATTAGTGTAATTTTGACTTGGTTTGGATGAATCTTCTTTAAACCATATCGATAAAAGTTTTTAGTTGTCTCAATTAACTCAGCTGCCAGCTCCACACCCGTTGCTCCCGCACCAACAATTCCAATATTTAAAGTTCGCTGATTGGGTTGATTCTGAGCTTCAATATAAAGATGTAATAAATCTTGCTGGAAAATATCGGCTTGCTTTCTGCTATCAAGGAAATGGCAGTTTTCACGCACTCCAGTGGTATTAAAGTCATTTGATACTGAACCAAGCGCTAAAATAAGTGTGTCATAACTTAGCTCTTGCGGATGATTCTGTTGATCCTTAGACACTTGAGGGGGCATTAGTTCAATTAATTTTTTATCTTTATTAACCCCAACTAATGTTCCGAGCACAAATTCGTAATGATGTTTTTCTGAGTGCGCAAAATAGTTAGTTTGTTCTTCGTGGGGATTTAAAGAGCCAGCAGCAATTTCATGAAGCAATGGTTTCCAAATATGGGTAAGGTTTTGGTCAACCAATGTAATCTTTGCTTTACGATTTTTCCCAAAAGTTTCACCGAGTTGTGTTGCCAGTTCTAAGCCGCCAGCACCACCACCAACAATTACAATATGATGTAAATTTTGGGTCATTTTTTCACCTAATTATTTTTCTATAAAAAAAGATGGCTAAATTATGCCATCTTTTATTTATAAAATTTATTGTGCGTCTGTGCACAATTTGATGTTTTTAGTGCGAATCTACTGGGTAGAGTTTTGCAGCACTATGTTCACTTGATGAAAAAATAGAGAAGAGGCTAGAAAACCACATTGCGATTTTTTGGAAAATATTGGCTTCTTCAATATGTACGTTATCTTCGATTTGAAGACTACGGATCAGTTGATTATTTTGATAAATCGATACTGTTGCCAAACTTACGACTTTCATTAATGGCGCAGTTAATTGTTTTTCATTGAGCTCAATGTTTACATGTGTTTGAGTCGTTTCAAGTGGAGCAATCACCTTGAGCTGTTGGTTACTATCAAGTACTTGAACGCGTTGAGTTGCATTATCAAAAGTATTTAGGTCAATTGGTGTTGGGTCTGCATATAAAGATGTCGTTACAATTGTTGGTTGCTTTGTTTCAACCTTAAACATTTTTAAAGTCGACTTTACAACAGGTAGTTCAGCAATTAATTTCTGCTCAGGAATAATCACTTCATCACGTGTATAGGCATACGCAAGATTCATTAATTTATCTGCAATCTCAGCGCGTTTTACAGCACTCTGCGTACCTAAAACGATTACTAATAAACGTCTTTGAGTTAAGTCAGATGAAAAAGAAGGACGTGAAGCTGTAAGTGCCAAGTTATAACCCGCTGCTTTTGTATATCCCGTTTTTAGACCGTCAACAGATGGGTCATATTTGAGCGCAAGGTTTGTCGCATGATGGAAGCGTTGGTTATAGCTAAAGCTTGGCATTTTTGAATAATGTAAATATTCAGGGGTTTGTTTAATTAATGCCTGACTTAATAAGCTAAGGTCGTGTGCTGTAGTGAAATGGTCAGGCATCGTAATTCCGGCAGGATTACTAAAATGAGTATCTTTCATACCCAAAGCTTGAGCTTCCTGATTCATACGTTGCACGAAACGCGGAACATCACCAGAGATTTTTTCAGCTAAAGTCACGGCTGCATCATTAGCAGACATCACGATTAGACCTGCCAATAACTGATCAACTGAAATTTGTTCACCAGCTTTAAGATACATTTGTGATTCATCCCACTGCACAACACTAACCACTGGAGTTGCAGTAATGATTTCTTCTTTTTTCAGTTTTCCAGCTTTAATCTCTTTTAGAGCAATGTATGCAACCATCATTTTGGTTAAAGATGCTGGTGCGCGTTGAACATGGCTATTATGCTCAGCAATGATTTGACCCGATTGAGTATCTACAATAGTCCATGCAGCAGCTTCAACACTTTCAGGTGCAATATTGAGTAATGCAGCATTGGTTACGGTAGTACAAAAAATACTAAAGAGGGTAAAAAGAGATAGAAAAAATTTCACGGATGACCTTAACTTCACTGGCAAATACGGGACACAGATGCACAGCATGCTATGCCTTTTTTTCGTGGAAGGCTAGTGGGAATTGTTGCCAAAAAATACATCTACGCAAGACGATACAAAAAAGTGATAATCTAATGTGAAGCCGTTCTTATTTTTAAATTGAAGAATTTATGTTGCATTATCAAATTGAGTTCGATGATTACAAACAGCACCTTGTTCACGTGACAATTCGTTTTTTAGCCAACCCGAATCAGGAACTTTGGCTACCAACGTGGATTCCGGGTAGTTATCTAATTCGAGAGTTCTCAAAACATATTGAATCTGTTAAAGCTTATGATGAAGCTGGACGTCTGCTGGACATTAAAAAAACGAGCAAGAATCGCTGGCGTTTATTTAATACAGATCATGAATTAATGACGATTGAATATGATGTATATGCATATGATTTGTCTGTCCGTGGTGCGTATGTAGACCAGACTCGTCTATATATTAATCCTGCGTGTGTATGTTTGGCTTTAGAAGGGCAGGAGCAGTCCGCTTGTGAAGTCGAAGTTTTCTTGCCGGATGAATTAAAGCATTTTCAGTTAGCAACAGGCTTAGCTTCAAAAAGCTTAGTCAAAGGTCGATTTACTTTAAAAGCAGATCATTACGATCAACTGATTGATAGTCCATTTGAATTGGCTGATCAAACACGCTTTAGTTTTGAGACGAACGGCATTGGACATGAGTTTGTAATTTCTGGTTCGCATAATACCAATATTGATCGCCTAAAAGCCGATATTGAAAGGATTTGTGCAGCTGAAATAAATATGTTCGGTTCAGCACCATTTAAAAACTATACCTTTATGACCATGGCAACAGGTAATAGTTATGGCGGATTAGAGCATTGCAATAGCACAAGCTTGATTACACCGCGTGATGATTTGCCAAAATCGAATGAACCAACTGAACCTTCTAAAGATTATCAACGCTTTTTAGGCTTATGTAGTCATGAATATTTTCATTCATGGTTAGTCAAGTTTATCCGTCCAGAAAACTTTGCAAACTATAATTTGCATCAAGAAGGCTACACGTCTTTATTGTGGATATTTGAAGGCTTTACTTCATATTACGATGACCTGATTTTATTACGTAGCGGTGTAATTTCTCAGAAATCTTATTTGGATCTACTTAAAGCACAAATTGACCGTTACTTGCAAAACCCAGGTCGTTTTATTCAAACAGTTGCAGAGTCAAGTTTTGACGCGTGGATTAAATTTTATCGCCAAGATGAAAACTCGAATAACGCGGGCACTAGTTACTACAATAAAGGTTCGTTAGTTGCGTTATGTCTAGATTTGGGTTTACGTCTACGTGGTTCTAGTCTTGATGCTTTAATGCGTCGGTTATATGAAAACACTCAAAATGGTATGCAAGTAAACGAAAGAACCATTTTTGATTTATGTAAGGAACTGACGGGTGATAACTGGATTGAACAAATTAATCATTTGATTAATACCACTGATGAGTTACCACTTGATCAATTGTTCCCTGAGTTTGGCTTAAGTTATAGAGTTAAAACTGACAAATCTTTGCCACTGGGTTTGAAACTTGTTGATAAGCCAGAAGGTGTACTCGTGCAAAGTGCTCGCCGTGATAGCGCAGCAGCTAAAGCGGGTATTTCTGCCAATGATGTAATTATTGCAATTGATGGTTTAAAAGCGACCACTAAACTTGTTGAGAAATATGCAAAGCAGGGCGGTACTTATACTGTCTTTGCTTTCCGCCGTGATGAGTTACTATCTTTTGAAGTTGAATGTTCTACATCTGATTTAACTGAGGTTGAACTTGTTATTGAAGATCAGGCTAAAACTGAAAAATGGTTAAAAGCTTAAATAACAGTTAAATAGTTTATAAAAAACCGATGTTTTGTACATCGGTTTTTTATTTTTAAGTGCTACTAAACGATGAGATTCGTTTTATCTTTGAGTTTGTTTTGAATGAAAAGTATAATAATTGTCAGAACTCTGAAAGATATCTCATTTAATTTAAGACTGTTCTATACCTAGAAGGTGGATAAAGCTATATGTATTACCTTAAGTTAGGTATAAGAATATTATTGATAGATTTGAATTATGTATTATTTCACTACGAAATGTCGTTATCACTGGATATTTCGTTGACTGGAAGGCAATGAGAGCCGATACTCTCAGGGTTTTATTTAAGCATATCGGTTCGTAGGCACTGGGCCACAAGCTCGGTCCTCAACACTCAATCAAACGGAAGGGGCTATATATGGCTGGTGAAAAGTCAACTATTATTTACACACTGACTGATGAGGCGCCATTATTGGCGACCTATTCGCTACTGCCGATCATTGAGACCTTTACCAAGCCAGCTGGCATCGAGATTATTAAAAGTGACATCTCTGTAGCTGCACGTGTGCTCGCAGAATTCGCTGATTACCTAAGTGAAGAGCAAAAGGTATCCGACAACCTTGCAGAGCTAGGTCGTCTTACACAAGATCCAGATACAAACATTATCAAACTACCGAACATTAGTGCGTCTGTTGCGCAATTAACTGCATGTATTAAAGAGCTTCAATCAAAAGGTTACGCAATTCCTGATTATCCGGAAAATCCAACGACTGAAGAAGAAAAATCAATCAAAGCTCGTTATGGTAAGTGCCTTGGTTCAGCAGTAAACCCTGTCCTTCGTGAAGGTAACTCTGACCGCCGTGCTCCAGCAGCAGTTAAAAACTATGCAAAAAAACACCCTCATTCAATGAGCGAGTGGAAACAGTGGTCACAAACTCACGTTTCACATATGGAAGAAGGTGACTTCTACCATGGTGAAAAATCAATGACACTTGATCGCGCACGTAATGTGAAAATGGAACTTATCACGAATAGTGGTAAGAGCATTGTTCTTAAGCCAAAAGTTGCGCTTCAAGAAGGTGAAATCATTGATTCAATGTTCATGAGCAAGAAAGCACTTTGTGATTTCTATGAAAAAGAACTTGATGATTGTAAAGAAGCGGGAATTTTATTCTCTTTACACGTAAAAGCGACAATGATGAAAGTTTCACACCCGATCGTTTTCGGTCACTGTGTGAAAATTTACTATAAAGAAGCTTTCGAAAAACACGGTAAGTTATTTGACGAGTTAGGCATTAATGTAAATAACGGTATGGCTGGGTTATACGAGAAAATCGAAACTCTTCCAACTTCATTACGTGAAGAAATCATTGAAGACTTACATGCTTGTCAAGAACACCGTCCTGCACTTGCAATGGTTGACTCGGCAAAAGGCATCACAAACTTCCACTCTCCAAACGACATCATCGTAGATGCTTCTATGCCAGCAATGATCCGTGCTGGTGGTAAAATGTGGGGTGCTGATGGTAAGCAATACGATGCTAAAGCAGTAATGCCAGAATCAACATTTGCCCGTATTTACCAAGAAATGATCAACTTCTGTAAGTGGCATGGTAACTTCGATCCGAAGACTATGGGTACAGTACCAAACGTTGGTTTGATGGCTCAAAAAGCTGAAGAATACGGTTCTCACGACAAGACTTTTGAGATTTCAGAAGCTGGTATTGCAAACATTACCGATCTTGACACTGGTGAAGTGTTATTGACTCAAAATGTTGAAGAAGGCGATATCTGGCGTATGTGTCAGGTTAAAGATGCTCCGATTCGTGACTGGGTTAAACTTGCAGTAACTCGTGCACGTAACTCAGGTATGCCTGCAATCTTCTGGCTTGACCCGTACCGTCCACATGAAAACGAATTGATCAAGAAAGTACAAAAGTACTTAAAAGATCATGATACGACTGGTCTTGATATCCAAATCATGTCTCAAGTACGTGCAATGCGTTACACACTTGAGCGCGTAGTACGTGGCCTAGACACGATTTCTGTGACTGGTAACATCTTACGTGACTACTTAACTGACTTGTTCCCAATTATGGAACTTGGTACTTCTGCAAAAATGTTGTCTATCGTTCCGCTAATGGCGGGTGGTGGTATGTACGAAACTGGTGCAGGTGGTTCAGCGCCAAAACACGTACAACAACTTGTTGAAGAAAACCACTTACGTTGGGATTCACTTGGTGAGTTCCTTGCGCTTGCAGTATCTTTAGAAGAAATGGGCATTAAAGAAAATAATGCTCGTGCTAAGTTACTTGCGAAGACACTTGATGAAGCGACTGGTAAATTGCTTGACAATGACAAGTCTCCATCACGTCGTACTGGTGAAATCGACAACCGTGGCAGTCACTTCTACTTGTCACTTTACTGGGCTGAAGCACTTGCTGCTCAGAACGAAGATGCTGAGTTGAAAGCTAAATTTGCTCCTCTTGCTAAAGCTTTAGCTGAAAATGAAGAGAAGATTGTTGCTGAACTTGCTCAAGTACAAGGTAAACCAGCGGACATCGGTGGTTACTACGCAATTGACCCAACTAAAGTAAATGCTGTAATGCGTCCAAGTGCTACATTTAATGCAGCTCTTGCAACAGTTGAGGCTTAATTACTAACTCGTTAGTAATTAGCTTAAGAGCCGGTGCATATGCACCGGTTTTTTATTGCCTAAAATAAAAGACATTAAAAAAGCCCACTGATGTGAGCTTTTAAAATTCTAAATCTTATCGACCATTGCGGCCACGACCACGTGGTGCTTTGGTATTTGGACGAGTTGTACCATTGGTCTTACGACGTGGTTTCTCACTTTCATCCATTTGCCAAATACGTTTTGTCCCAGACTTTTTAGCAGAACCATCTTTGTTCTTGCGAACCATTGGTTTGCCACCCGTACCGCCTGGCTTTTTCACGTATGAACGCGAGCGATAAGGCTGTTCAGCTGGTACATCTTTAAAGTCAGGGTAGAGTAATGGTTCAATTTCTTTTACATCACCCGGTTTTAAACCAAGTTGAACTAAGTCAATTGAGCCAATTTTAGTACGAATTAAACGTAAAGTTGGAAAACCTACCGCAGAAGTCATACGACGAACTTGGCGGTTACGGCCTTCACAAATTGAAATCTCAATCCAAGATGTTGGAATATTTGCACGGTAACGTACGGGTGGATTGCGTTCCCATAACCATTCAGGTTCACTGACTTTAATGGCTTTAGCTGGAAGCGTCATACCATCATTTAGCTCTACACCTTTACGAAGTTGCTCAAGCGCTTCTTCGGTTACATCGCCATCAACTTGAACTAAATACGTTTTGTATTTTTTATTTGCAGGGTTGGTAATGAACTGATTCAGACCACCATGATCGGTTAAAAAAACTAAACCCTCAGAGTCCATATCGAGACGGCCTGCTAAGCGCAAAGTCGGGTCATCAACAAAGTCAGAGACGGTCATATGTGCTTCGTCTTTACGAAACTGGGAGAGAACGTCATAAGGCTTGTTGAGAATCACAATTTTCATAAAAAATGGCTTCTTCTTTCAAATAACTAGAGAAAACATTGAGCTATATTTAAGTGCGAAATTTGCTTATTTCCCACATAAATCTCAAAAAGAATTAAATTCGATTAAGCTATTATGCGTTAATAAAAGTTGAAAGTATTGTTTATCGATAATTATTTTTAGTTAATTAAGTATTATAAAAGGGAGAATCTACACAATGGGTTATCAGAAGATCGTAGTTCCTGCCGACGGCGACAAAATCAAAGTAAATGCAGACCTGTCACTGAACGTACCAAATCATCCAATTATTCCTTTCATTGAAGGCGACGGTATTGGTGTGGATATTACACCAACCATGAAAGCAGTCGTAGATGCTGCGATTTTAAAAGCTTACGGTGGCAAACGCTCTATCGAATGGATGGAAGTGTATTGCGGCGAAAAAGCCAATAAAATTTATGGCAACTATATGCCCGAAGAAACTTTTGAAGCACTTCGCGAGTTCGTTGTATCAATCAAAGGTCCTTTAACCACACCAGTAGGTGGAGGCATTCGTTCACTCAACGTTGCTTTGCGCCAAGAATTAGATCTATATGTTTGCGTACGACCAGTACGCTGGTTTGAAGGTGTTCCTTCACCGGTTCAACACCCAGAATTAACTGACATGGTGATTTTCCGTGAGAACTCGGAAGATATCTATGCAGGTATTGAATGGAAAGCTGATTCTGAAGAGGCAAAAAAAGTCATTAAGTTCCTTCAAGAAGAAATGGGTGTCACAAAAATTCGTTTCCCTGAAGGATGTGGCATTGGAATTAAACCAGTTTCAAAAGAAGGAACACAGCGTTTAGTCCGTAAAGCCATTCAGTTCGCAATTGAAAATGACAAACCTTCTGTGACGCTCGTTCACAAGGGTAATATTATGAAATACACCGAAGGCGCATTTAAAGAGTGGGGCTATGAATTGGCTCTGGATCGTTTCGGTGGAGAGCTAATTGATGGTGTCCCATGGGTTAAAATTAAAAACCCTAGAACTGGTAAAGATATCATTATCAAAGACGTCATTGCAGACGCGTTTTTACAGCAGATTCTCATGCGTCCAGCCGATTACTCTGTTATTGCCACGCTAAACTTAAACGGTGATTATATTTCTGATGCTTTAGCAGCAGAAGTAGGCGGCATTGGTATTGCACCGGGTGCAAATATTGGTGGTGCAATTGCAGTGTATGAAGCAACTCATGGTACTGCCCCTAAATATGCAGGTCAGGATAAAGTAAACCCTGGTTCTATTATTCTTTCTGCGGAAATGATGCTGCGTGATATGGGGTGGACAGAGGCTGCTGATCTGATCATTAAAGGAATTTCTGGGGCGATTGCTGCCAAAACCGTAACTTACGATTTTGAGCGCCTAATGCCGGGTGCAACCTTGTTACGTTGTTCTGAATTTGGTGATGCGATTATCAAACACATGGAAGATTAAATAAATTTCCTTAAAAAAGCCCTCAGTTGAGGGCTTTTTTTATTGCATAAACTCGGGATGTTTCGGAGATTTAATAAAACCAGTTTTCTTTTGATAACTCTGGTCTAGGGCTTGAATAATAAGAACGAAAGCAACTAGAAATAAAGGAAAGAGCAGAGTTTTCACGATTTGGTTTCTCCGAGAGTTGAGGTGAAAGAAGGGCGTAGGGGAATTAAAAGGCAAACCGCAAAGAGAAGAACGGTTCCACCCAAAAGAAAAAGATGGGCATAAGACCAATGCAAATGATGCAAAGTACTAATGACAACACCACCCAAAAGTTGAGTACTGGCAAAGCCAATGGTGGCAAGGCTCCAAAGCTTTTGATAGCGTTGCTCATAAATCTGTAGCAGGCTAAAAGAACTAATAAATACTGTTGCGGGAGTCAGTAAACCTGTCAGAAGCGAAGATAAGGCTAGTAAAGATGCGGTATGTGAAAGGAACGGCAAAACAACGGCTAAGCAGTAAATGGTATATAACCATTTAATGGCCTGTAGATATCCCACTATTCGGCTTAAGCAATAAGCGACAAGTGCACCAATGCAGCTTCCCACTCCATAGAGAACCCAAAATAAATTTCTTTGCTGTAATGAGAAATGCAGAGTTCCGGATAAATAATCCATCCAAAACAAAGAGTGTGGAATATAGGCAAAGGCACTACACATATAGGCAATAATAATAACCAGACCTAAACGTGATTTTTGTGAGGCTTGTAGAGTGGTCGATTGCGGTTTAATAATATGGACAGTATTACGACTTAATAATCGATAAAGAGTTAAGCTTCCTAATAGCGAAAGACCTGCAAAAATATTCCAAACATAATGTACGGGCATATTTTTAAGTAGAGGAATAATAATAGTGGCGGATAAAACGCCGACACCAATTCCGCTAAATCCTAAAAAGTTAACTTTTAATCTTTGCGTGGTGGGAATGTATTTCATCGCAAAGCTAGGCGCCAAAATCATAAGTAAACCACCAGCAATACCTGAAATCGTACGCCAAAAAATGAACCACACCAAAGGCATATCCATGAATGAACAGCCTAGTAGGCTGAGGCTACCCGCTATAGCCGAAATTAAGATCATGAATGGGAGGTACTTTTCTTTAATACTCAATAGCGCCAATAAGGCGCCAATGAGATATCCCAATAAATTTGCGCTGCCTAAGTAACTGGCAAAATCGTGAGTCCAGTGGTATTGCTCGATCATGATGGGCATAAGCGCAGTATAGGAAAATCTAAAAACACCAATTCCCAAACAAGTTGCCAAAAAGACAATTAAGCTCATTCGATAAAACGTAGACATGAGAGGACGCTCAATTTTTTTATTATTAAAAGCGAGTTTTTAAATCTTTAAAAATGATTTAATATGATGGTAATTATCTTATTTTGAGATAGTAGTATGTTGCTTAAGTCTCTAGAGTTTTTTTTAGCTGTTGCAGAGAGTGGAAGTTTTTCCTTGGCTGCACAAAAAATGTATACGGTGCAATCGAATATCACGAGCCATGTGAAAAAACTTGAAGAAGAGTTAGGGGTTATTTTATTCAATCGTAATAACCCTGTGACTTTAACGAATGCCGGACAACAGCTGCATAGTTATGCTGTTCAAATGATTGCTCTACATAATAAAGCGAAAAAAATCTTTCAAGAGGGTGATATTGACCCGAACGAAACCATTCGTTTGGGCAGTATGGAAACGACAGCAGCAATACGTCTACCTCAATTACTCAATCAATGTATGCAGCAATATCCGAATTTGCCGATTGAGCTACAAACTCACCCGACACGATATTTGTTAAGCGCTGTGCAGCAAGGAGAGGTCGATTGTGCTTTTGTTGCTTCTAAATATTTAATTCCAGAGTTGTATAGTTTACCTGTTTGGCAAGAACAATTGGTTTTGGTTTGTCCGAAACAGCAAACTCACTTTCCAGATGTTGCCAAGCTTGCAAAGACCCGATTTATTGCGTTTCGACAAGGTTGTTCTTATCGTCATGCAATCGAGTTATTTTTAAATGATCACAGTGTCCCGCCTTCACAAATCATGGAAATGGGCAGTCTGGACGGGATTGTAAGCTGTGTGGAATTAGGTGTTGGTTTTGCTTTATTGCCAAAGTCATATCTAAACAAAGTAGTCGAGAAAGTGTCATTAAGTTGTTTTGAACTTAATACTGAATCCGCTCATTTTACTACCTACTTGGTTGCCCAGTCGCCTGAAACATGGGGAACCAATTTAAAGCAGTTTATTCATTTTATTGAGCAACAATTTGAATTAAAGGTTGCTTAGGTTGTGATTGATTTTCATACGTAAATATCCAACTTAATTTATAAATTAAAAGTGATATATATGTATGAAAAAGTCATTTTATATTCTCACAGAGGTTTGTAATCATCTTGATGCTATAAAATTGTGGAAAAGGGTAGTTTATATAGGCCGGCTATGGTCAAATATGCCCCCTTGAAAGATGACACAAGCAATAATTTGGAGTTTGGGAATGAATATACCCTTAATCATCAATATTGTGGTTTTTGTCGGGTTAATATTTTTACTCGCCCAAACACGTAAAACGGACTGGAGCTTATCTAAAAAAGTTCTGGCTGGCTTAGTTCTAGGTGTGGTGTTTGGTTTAGGACTACATTTGATTTATGGCGGTGGCCATCCGATTCTTGCTGAATCTATTAGCTGGTTTAATATCGTTGGAAACGGCTATGTAAAACTTTTACAAATGGTCGTGATGCCTTTGGTATTTGTGTCTATTTTGGGAGCGGTTGCAAAATTACACCAAGCCTCATCTTTAGGCAAAATCAGTTTTTATACGATTGGTACTTTACTCTTTACAACGCTGATTGCTGCACTGGTAGGAGTATTTGTTACCAACCTGTTTGGCTTAACGGCAAAAGGTTTAGTGCAAGGTGCTGCTGAAACTGCACGCTTAACTGCCATTAATACGGACTATGTAGGTAAAGTTACCGATTTAAGTGTACCGCAGTTTATTCTTTCCTTTATTCCAAGTAATCCATTTGCTGAATTGACTGGTGCAAACCCAACATCAATTATTAGTGTGGTTATTTTCGCCGTCTTTTTAGGTATAGCAGCGCTTAACCTAATGAAGGATGATGCTGAAAAAGGTCAACGTATTCTGACTGCAATTCAGACGTTGCAGTCATGGGTAATGAAGCTTGTGCGCTTAGTGATGACTCTTACACCATATGGCGTATTTGCGCTTATGACAAAAGTCGTGGCAAGTTCAAACGTCGCAGATATTTTAAATCTAGGCGGTTTCTTGGTTGCATCTTATTTAGGCTTGGCGATTATGTTTGTCGTACATGCCATTATTTTGACTATGACGGGTGTTTCTCCTCTTAAATTCTTTAAGAAAGTTGCTCCAGTTTTAACGTTTGCATTCACTAGCCGTTCAAGTGCAGCAAGTATTCCACTGAGCATTGAAACACAAACTCGTCGTTTGGGTGTGCCTGAATCAATTGCAAGTTTCTCTGCTTCTTTTGGTGCCACCATTGGTCAAAATGGCTGTGCGGGTTTGTATCCTGCAATGTTGGCAGTGATGGTTGCACCTACCATGGGTATTAACACCTTAGACCCAATGTGGATTGCATCGTTAGTCGGTATTGTGACCTTAAGTTCAATTGGAGTTGCCGGAGTAGGTGGTGGTGCGACTTTTGCTGCGTTGATTGTGCTTCCTGCAATGGGTTTACCTGTAACGTTGGTTGCACTTCTTATTTCAATCGAGCCACTCATTGATATGGGGCGTACTGCGTTAAACGTAAATGGTTCGATGACTGCTGGTGTTGTTACGAGCCAATTGATGGGTCAGACTGATAAAGAAATATTAAACAGTGAAGATGAAATTGAGTTAACTCAACATCATTAAAAATCAATAAAAAAACGGCTCGCTATTCTGGATGAGCCGTTTTTTTTATATGCATAAATTGCCACTGTGATGTTAATTTTAAAAAAACTGTATCTGTTTTTCTTTTAAATAATTTTCGAAAATAGGCCTATTACAAAAGAGAGCACTATCATGAAAATGTATCAAGTCGATGCTTTTACAAAAGAGTTATTTCGTGGAAATCCAGCCGCTGTCGTTGTTGAAAAAGAGTGGTTAGATGTAGATTTAATGCAGAAGATAGCACTTGAAAATAATTTGTCTGAAACTGCTTTTGTAAAAATTATAGACTCTGAAAACTATGAAATCCGTTGGTTCACGCCAACGGTTGAAGTTGATTTCTGTGGGCATGCCACGCTTGCCAGCGCTTTCGTATTATTTAAAGATTTTACCGAGAAAAAGACCATTAATTTCCATGTTCGAAACTTAGGTCTTTTTGTAGTTCACCAAGATGAAGACGGTAAAATCAGAATGGATTTTCCAATTCGCAAAGCTCATCAAGTTGAAGATTATCCAGCTATTTTACGTCAAGCTTTAACAAAACCTTTTAAAGCAGTTTATCAAAATGTTCAAGCCTACATTGTTGAGTATGAATCAGTGCAGGACGTATTAGATGAGCAGCCTGACATGAACCTACTTAAAGCCTTAGGTAAACGGACTGCGATTACTACTGCAGGGATGGATGTTGCTATCACCTCAAAAGCCGATCAACAATATGATTGTGTATCGCGTTATTTTGCACCTGTCGCGGGCATTGAAGAAGACCCAGTTACGGGTTCAATTCATACGGCAATAGCGCCATTATGGGCAGAAAAACTTGCTAAAAATAATATTATTGCTTATCAGGCTTCTAGCCGTGGAGGCGTTTTATATTGCAATGTCCTGAATCAGGAACGTATTGAAGTTTCAGGATATGGGAAGCTTTATATGCAAGCTGAAATTTTTCCTTAAAATATAAGGCCGTTTAAATAAACGGCTTTTTTTTCAAAACTTTACTATGAAAATTAGTTCAAATTTCCTACTATAGTCCTACAACTATTGATTTTTTATTATTCAAATTAATTGGTATTTATATGTTTATGCAGTTTAAACAACTGACACTCTCCCTATGTATTCTTGGTTTAAGTGCTGCGTCTTGGGCACAAACTACACTAGTAAAAAGTAAGCAAAATATTGAGGAATATAAATTAGATAATGGTTTTCGGATTGTGCTTGCACCGAATGACAAAGAAAATAAAATCTTTATTAATACCATTTATTTAACAGGCTCATTAAATGACCCGCAGGGTAAAAGTGGCTTAGCTCATTTGCTTGAGCACTTGGCTTTTAAGGGGACACAAAATGTTAAAGGGGAAGAATTCCAGCGTCGTTTAGATCAATATACATTGATGACAAACGCCAGCACCGATTATTATTCAACAAAATATACTAATATCGTTCGTCCAGAAAAAACTGCGCTTGATCAGGTACTGTATCTTGAATCTGAGCGTATGGATAAATTAGTTCTTCAAGAAAAGTTTGTTCCTTCCGAGATTGAAATTGTAAAGCGTGAACGTGAAGTCCGTATGGATCAGCCTTTTGCTGTGCTGATGGATCAAATGTGGAAGTCAGCTTATGGTAACCAATATTTAGGTCGTTTACCGATTGGTGATTTGCCTGAACTTAAATCTATTAAGATGCCTGAATTAAACCAGTTTTATCGTAGCTGGTATGCACCTAATAATGCTGTTATGGTGATTTCAGGTAAATTTGATAAGACTGATGTCTTAAAAACAATAGATCAATATTTTAGTCCAATTGCGGCAAGAGAAGTTCCGAAGACTGTACAGATTCCTGTGCTTGACTCTACAAAAATAAAAAATCGTCAATTCATGGTGAAAAAGGGTAGTGATCTGGCTAAGTTCCATATCTATATGAATGGTAAAAATACCAAAATTCAGCCGACACTCGCTTTAGCTCCTTTGTTATATACGATGCAGCCAAGTGGTCACCTATACCAAAACATGGTGGAAACAGGTATTACCACAAATGTTGAAGCTAGTACTTGGTTAGACCAAGATTTTAACGTGGTGTTTCTAGGTGCCATTTATTCACCAAGTAATGACCCTAAAAAAGTTGAAAGTTCTTTGTTAGCAGGCATTGAAAAAGGGAAGCCGTTTACTGAAGTTGAATTAAATCGTGTTAAAAGTTTAATGAAAACTCAAGGTGACTTAATCACGAAAGATGCGGTAGCA
Source organism: Acinetobacter sp. 809848 (assembly GCF_000581275.1). Classification (NCBI taxonomy): domain Bacteria; kingdom Pseudomonadati; phylum Pseudomonadota; class Gammaproteobacteria; order Moraxellales; family Moraxellaceae; genus Acinetobacter; species Acinetobacter sp. 809848. Next base: position 24,329 of record NZ_JEXG01000020.1, on the reverse strand, counting down.
CTGGGGTCACGTTTAAGTGATTACACCGTCGCTGGCGGGCAATGGGATCAATATTTTAAAGATTTAGATTCTGTAGAAAAAGTTAAGCTAGATGATGTGAATCAAACTTTAAAACAGTTCCTTGTGGCTGATCATCGTATTGATGGCGATATTTTGCCAACACCTGAAGACCAGAAAAAAGCGCAACAGCAAAATTCAAAAGAGACACCTAAAACTCTAGATCAGGTCGAAGCAAAGGCTGAACCTTTAAAAGATCCGAAGGTATATCAACAAGAAGTTGCTGAGTTTTTAAAAACTTCAAAGCAATATGTTGAAAGCAATGAGAAAAAGATTATCCGTGGAAAACTAAAAAATGGAATGAAGTATGCTCTATTCCCAGTTGAAACACGCGATGATCGTACTTACGCAACGATTACGATGGACTTCGGAACAGAAAAATCTTTATTTAATAAAGGCACAGTAGTTGATCTAACTTCATACTTATTGCTCCGTGGTTCTGATAAATACAGTTTGCAAGATATTGCCGATAAATCAATTGATGCAGGCGGTGCGGCTTATGCAAGTGCTGACGGCAATGGCATGACCATTAATATTCAGTCTAAATCAGAAAAATTTGATGAGTTTTTCAAGTTTGTTCTTGATGTGATGAAAAATCCGAAATTTGAACAATCTCAATTTGATTTAATTAAATCGCAAAGTTTATCAAGCCTAGATCGTCCTTATACCGAGCCAGATGTAGTGGCGGGTTTAACACTTTCACGTTTACTTGAAGAATATCAACCGGGTGATTTGCGTTATCACTTCGAACCTGAACTGGCAAAACAGCAGTTGAAAAACGCAACTCAAGAGCAAGTGAAAGAGTTATATGAGCGTTTCTTTGCAATGAACCATGCTCAAATTGCCATTACAGGCGAATTTGATGCGAAGAAGATGCAGAAATTACTGAATCAGGAATTTGGTCGTTGGAACGGTAAGCAACCATATCAAAAAATCTTGATTGATCACGTTGATTTTCCAGCACAGCAAGTTCATGTTCTGTCTGAGCAGCGCGAATTTGGTAGCTACCAAAGTGTCCTTTCAATTCCAGTTGGGAAAAACCATCCAGATGCATCTGCTCTCATTTTAATGAACTATATTTTAGGTGAGTCTCAAATTTCATCACGTTTGGCTCAAGAGCTTCGTGAGAAAAATGCGCTAGTCTATGGTTTTGGAAGTGGGCTGCAACTTGATCGTGACACGAATGTAGGAGCTTTGAGTATTAGTGCAAATTATACTTCAGGTCGCTCAGCACAAGTGTCTGCTTCAATACACAAAGTGTTAAATGACTTGGTTAAAAATGGGGTAACTGAGCAAGAGCTTGAAGCTGCTAAAGCAGATATCATGAAGAAACGAGTTACAGCTTTAGAAGATGAACGTAATATTCATGGCATGTTAAATCTACAGCTTGAAACAAACAAAACATTGCAAGACCGAATTCGTCATGATCAAGAGTTAACTAAATTGACTGTTGCTGACGTTAACAGAGTAATTAAGAAGTATATTAAACCTGAACATTTGGTCGAAGTGATGGCTGATCAATATGGTCAGGCAGCAAAGAAATAAAGTCTTCTCGCAAATAAAAAGCCACTCAAATGTGGCTTTTTATTTAGGTATTTAAATCATATTAATGATCATGTTTATGCGCGTGAAAATCTTCATTTTTACGGAAACGTAAATAATTTTCGAATTGTTCACAATATTCATCGAAGTTATCTTCAAGCATCATCTGAAATTGCTGAAGAAGGTAAGACATGACCTGATCTTTCGCATCACGCATTTCATTACCATCTTTAAAGTTATTTGCTGCTACCCATGTATTGAAGCGGGCAGTAGCAAATAACATTGCAGCACTCACTTGACCACGTAGCTCAGCTGGATCAACTTTTTTATCTTTTGGCGGGCGACAAAAATCATTAGCTTGTTTAATAAATTCATCCGCACGCTCAAAGAAAACAGCATTTAATGCTTCTTCTTCAGTAATATCTGTTGCATTAATCTTTTGAGACATGACTTATTCCCGCAAAAATAGAGCTGCTTATTATAGGCAAACGCTTGCGGAAACAAAACCTTTGACTTAGTCTGTAAATAGCCTAAGTATTGGTAGGAGAGACTAATATGCAAGATGCAATTGCTATTCAAAGTTTAAAGACAGATATTGCTTTATTACGCCAGCATGTTTTCCCACCCCAATATTTAGAGCATGTTGAAGGGCTACCGATTTATTATGGCTTGCAAGAAGAAGTCGAAAATTATTACCGTCAATGGCAGGGGCTAATTGAAAGGGCGCAAGAGCTTTTTCAGCCATTTATGGAAGATGAATTACTAGATGCCATTCATCTGCCAAGTCATTTAAATTTACCGCTATTCTTTTTTCATGTAGACCGAATTCGGATTAATAAAACACGCGCAAAAGAATCTAAAACTTTTCGCGGTGTTGCGAGTCTTATTGAAAAATGCGGGCAGTTTGAAACAGACCAGATATTTACGATGCAAGAATGGTTACAAAGTGATGATACCGCGGCTTTGGTTGCTCACCGTGAATTCATCGATTTAAGAACCTATGTGTTTCAACATGGGCAAAGCGAATATACACGTTCACGGTTTTATACGAATGGGATTGTGCTAGGGGTTGAGCCACATTTTAAATTGGTTGATGCTCGTGATAAGCCAAGAAAGCAACGCAGCGATAGCTATAGTGATCCGTTAGCAGATAACGGCGTATGGAAAGTATTTGGTAAATACCGATAAAAGTCGCTGCACGTTTACAGCGACTTTTTATAAATTACCAGAAAGTTTCAACCTCACTAAAAGCCTGTAAAGCTTTTGCTGAGCGCTTTTGTAATTGTGGCTGTTTGGCTTTGACCCAACCTAAGGCAAACCAGAAAGACGGATCTTGTTCAACCACATTGTTAAAAATACCTTCTGCAATAAACAAATCGTTATATTGACCTAGGGTATTTTGCACAGGTTGTAGCTGTTTTAAATATTGCTGTACTTTTTTATTTGGATAAAGACTCGAAATAAACTCAACACAATAACGTAACTGTTTAGCTTGCTTTCTTATTTTGTGTTGTTCAGTCACTTCAAGCTCAGAGAAATGGTCAGCATTGCGAATCACTTTGTGATGTAGCTTATCTAAACTCTTTTTAATATGTTTTTTTAACGCACCAGTTTTACGCTCTGAATCTTCTTCTGAATAAGCAAATGCTAATAAATCGAGTAATAGCTTAATTGTGTCTGCAGAGGTAAAGATTGTTGAGAGTTCTTTTGAGGGCTGGGCTGAAACTGGTAGTAAAAGTTCAGGTGAACCGTGTTGTTGAATAATAGGTAACACTTCGGTGCGAATCGCATCTTCATCACGAGTGTCTCCAAGTTTACGGAAAAGCTCAGCAATTTGTTCTTCCCAAACAGGATTTAGCTCGCTTGACCAACCTGCAAAATGCTTAAAGGCACTACGTAAACGACGTAAGCTTACACGTGCCTGATGGATATGCTCAGCTTCAGCAACCCCATCGGCAATGACAGCCATATTTGGTAAGAATTGCCCTAAACAGTTTTCGACAATCTTTTTTAGAGCCTGTTCAGCACTAATATCTTTATTTAATGTCAGAGTTTTAGCATGAACAGCAGGTGAGGCAGCTTGCCCTAGTGCTAATAAGTTGCCACGTTCGGCTTTACTTCTTACATCAAGCCAAAGTGAATAACGATTAATCCACTGCTGCGCAAACTGAATGAGCGTTTTCACAGCCCCTTGCTTGAGTTCAAATTCGACTTCGCAAATTACACTTTGTGCATCCGCTGTTTTTACGACACCATCATCTAAGCAAACTTCAATCGCTGTATTATCTGCTTCAAACACATGATAGGTGCGCTGTACATCAGTCTCAAACTGCAAACTTAGTTTTTCAGCTTGCGTTCCTAAGGCCGCATTAATTAAATCAGTTACCACTTTATTATCTTGATATAACTCAAGGTTTAAGTCAGGTTCTTGGTCACAAACGCCTAAATGAGTTTCTTCTTCAACACGGTGCAGATGACTTTGACCTGCGGCTTTAAATGTTTGTACCCATTGATCATCTTCTTTACGTAAACGTAAGGCCATACCATTTTTTGCAAGTAATCGATCAGGAGTGTCGTAATACTTTGCCTGTAAGTGAATGTTCTTTGCTTTATGTTTTTTTAAGTATTGCTGGACAGTTTTTTTCTTCGATTCAGGTAACTGAAACTTTAGTTCGACTTCGACCATAATATATCTTCCTGAATCAGGTATTTAGACTATCTTGAATAAGTATAATAGCTTAGCTCTAAAAATAATGGTTTTGATAGAGAAAGTTACAATCAAACATATGACGCTACACTTTTATTTAGGTGTACAATCAGGTGACGTTTTGATCAAATAAAAATCAGGAAGATGATCGTGAATGCACCAATAAACTTTAGCCATGAAGCTCAGCCAGAGTTTGAATTGCCGATTAAAAACTATCAGGAATTTTATCGTTTTTATTTAACTGAACACCGTAACATCATGAGCAGACGTTTGCATGTGGTGGGCAGTAGCATTGGTCTATACTTTTTTTCAAAAGCAGTCCGTAAGAAACAAGCCAAATATGTACTCTATGGTTTGGTAGCGGGTTATGCAAATGCTTGGGTTGGGCATTTTGTGTTTGAAAAAAATAAGCCTGCCAGTTTTAAACAGCCTTTCTATAGCTTTATTTCTGATTGGCGAATGTTGTCTGACGTTGCGACTGGTCGATTAAGTTTGATTGACCGTAAGCACGATAAAATACCAAGTTAATTTTAATTTCTATTCTTAATATACCGATTGGTACTGTTAAGCCTATATCAATCGGTACTTATGATGATCTATAAATCCGTTATACTAGCGAAGTTTTTTAAAGCGAGAGTAGAGTATGCGCGGTTTATACCTCATTACAAACGATGACCCAATCCAACTATTATTAGAAAAACTAGATGCCGCACTCGCAACTCGTCAGGTCGCAATTTTACAGTACCGCCGTAAGAAAATAGACAAAGCAGACCAACCCGCAGAAGTCGAACAAATCAAACTTTTATGTGAAAAATATCAAGTTCCTTTTGTGATTAATGATGACCTAAAACTGGCCGCTCAGTTTGGATTAGGTGTGCATTTAGGGCAAAGTGACGGCGAAATTACCGATGCAAAATCGCAATTACCAGAAGGCGTGATTATTGGCCGTACTTGCCTGAACTCATTAGAACTTGCGCAAAAAGCAATTGCCGATGGGGCGTCTTATATTGCATTTGGTGCGGTTTACGCGACCTCTACAAAACCTGAAGCAGGTAATGTGGGTATTGAAGTGATTAAGCAAGCAGCAGCCCAATATGATTTACCAATTTGTGCGATTGGTGGTTTAACTGTTGAAAACTCAAAACCTGTGATTGAGGCTGGGGCTGACCTCTGTGCAGTCATTAGTGATATATTAGGCCGATCAACTGCTGAAATTCCTGCCCGTGTACAGGCGTGGGCACAATTATTTTCTTAAGCTTTCAAAATTATTTTTTAGATATTTAAGACGAGCATTTCCATGAGTTTATCTCCAAAGCAAGAACAGTTATTTAAACAAGCCAGCAAACACATTCCAGGTGGTGTGAACTCTCCGGTACGTGCCTTTAATGGCGTTGGAGGAACACCGGTTTTCATTGAGAAAGCAAAAGGTGCTTATTTATGGGATGTCGATGGTAAGCGTTATGTTGACTATGTTGGTTCTTGGGGACCGATGATTTTGGGCCATGCTCATCCAGAGATTATTAAGGCTGTACAAACAGCAGCAGAAGATGGCTTAAGTTTTGGTGCACCAACCGTACACGAAACAACGTTGGCAGATATTATCTGTGAAATCATGCCATCCATTGAATTGGTGCGTATGACTAACTCGGGTACAGAAGCGACCATGACCGCTATTCGTTTAGCGCGTGGTTATACTGGCCGTGACAAAATCGTGAAGTTTGAAGGTTGTTACCACGGCCACTCAGACTCACTTTTAGTAAAAGCAGGTTCAGGTTTACTGACTTTAGGTGAAGGTGAACCGACTTCAAAAGGTGTTCCTGTTGATTTTGCTAAACATACTTTAACGTTACCTTACAACGATATTGCTGCATTAAAAGAATGCTTTGCTAAGTTCGGCCATGAAATTGCGGGTGTCATTATTGAACCAGTCGCGGGTAACATGAATATGGTGAAACCAATTGATGGTTTCTTACAAGCCATTCGCGATATTTGTGATGAATATAAATCTGTATTCATTATTGATGAAGTGATGACAGGCTTCCGTGTTGCTTTAGGCGGTGCGCAATCGGTTTATAACGTTAAACCTGATTTAACGACTTTAGGTAAAATTATTGGTGCAGGTCTACCAGTTGGAGCGTTTGGTGGTAAGCGTGAAATTATGGAATGCATCGCACCTTTAGGCGGCGTATACCAAGCAGGTACATTATCTGGTAACCCACTTGCTATGCGTGCTGGTATTGAAATGTTTAAACATTTACGTCAACCAGACTTTTACAGCAAATTATCTGCTCAACTTGAAAAGTTACTTGCAGGCTTACAAGCTGCAGCTGATGAAGCGGGTATTCCATTTAAGACTCAGCAAGCTGGCGCAATGTTCGGTCTTTACTTTACCGACCAAGAAGACATTACAAGCTTTGATTCAATGTTGGCATGTGATATTGAAGCTTTCAAAAAGTTCTTCCATGGCATGTTAAAGCGTGGGGTAAACTTGGCACCTTCAGCATTTGAAGCAGGCTTTATTTCATCTGCACATTCTGATGAAGATATTGAATTTACCATTCAGGCTGCAAAAGAAACATTCGCTGAAATGAAGTAAGCAAAAAAGCCCGTGTTAAACGGGCTTTTTAATTTGAGCTATTTTTATATTTGTAGAGAACAATGTTTTATCCCTTACCTCGAAAAATCCAATTAGCTGCAAGTACTTCAAATTGGTCAATTGAGTCAGCGCAAAGTATTTTGCTCATGGTTGGGCTCAATGAGCTTAAACTACGACCAGATTGGTCTGAGCAACCATTGGCGAATCATTTGGAATTGTTGATTAAGCGCGCTCAATCACTCGAAATTCCAATTATTTTTATTGAGACATCTCAGCTTCAACAAACCATGTTGGAGCTTGGTCAGCGTTTGTCATCAAATACTAAAGCCCAAGTTATGATGGCAGGTGATTTGTCGCCTCTGTTTAAACAAGTCATGCAGCTTGTTTTATCGATTACAGATCAGGTCAGTGTTGTAAATGATGCGATCTTGGCGGCTAATCTAGAGCAGCATATCCAATGGGTTGAAAAGATCAGTTTTGACCATATAAAACATTTAAATACGCAGAGCTTAATGCGGTTATGGTCTTTAAGTGCGCCGTCCTCCTATATCTTGTCAGATAAAGGAATCTTATTGGCAATTGCTGAACAGGTGGGGCGACATCCTATGGAGATTCATCCTGAAATTGATTTAAGAAACTACGGATTAGATCAGACTGCTGTGAATTATCTGGTCGATCTATGGCGTGCAAATGGTGCGAGCTTAAGCGCTGAAGAGATAATGCAAGCACCGACATTGCAACATATTATGCAGTTATTGAAGCCTTGACTGACTATAGACCTCAAGTGATCCATAATATTTGCAAATTCTGCTGTTAATTTACCCGAACGGCATTGTAATTCGGACGTAAGCTTTTTATTATTGCCCGCTTGTTTTTCATCTTACCTTGGGAATACAACTTTGAGTGATTTTCTAAGTGAACATCTGATCTATCGTGATGATGATTTTATGGTGATTCATAAACCTTCGGACATCTTGAGTGTTCCTGGTAAGGGTGATTTACATGATAGCGTTTTGACAAGGTTGGTTGCGATTGAACCTAAAACCTTGCTCATTCATCGTCTAGACCGAGATACCTCAGGTATTTTAGTATTTGGTTTATCGAAGCGCGGTCAAAGTGCAATTGCACGTCAATTTCAAGATCGTCAGACTTCAAAAATATATGAAGCGCTTGTTGCAGGTCATTTAGAGGGTGAGGGGACTGTAGATATTCCTGTCATCTATGACCCAAGCCGACCACCTTTACATATTGTCGACGCTTCTCACAACAAGCCTGCTTTAACACATTGGCAGGCCATAGAACATTTTCAGATTCAGGGACAGCCTGTAACTCGTGTGAAATTAACACCAATTACGGGCCGATCTCATCAACTCCGTGTACACATGCAATATCTTGGGCATCCAATTGTAGGTGACACGCTGTATGCAACACCGGAGCAGCAACTTGTTCCGCGTTTATGTTTGCATGCCAAACAGTTAAGTTTTAATCATCCTGTCACAGCAGAAACATTAACTTTTGACTGTCCTGTACCGTTTTAATGTAAAAATTTTAATGCGTGATTTTTTGTAGCAAAGCAATTTAATTGGTTTTTGCTTCAAAATTTTGCTTTAAAGACTACATAAAAAGATGCAAAAATAAGCTAATTTGCATCGTACAATATGTAGTGCGAACTTGAGAGAAAGGTGGAAAAATTGCAGCAGTATGCTATTGGTCAACGTTGGCTATCAGACACAGAAACTGAGCTCGGTTTAGGTGTTCTTATTGATGTAGATGAAAGATCTGTCAGCATTTTATTCCCCAAAAGTGATGAGACACGTGTATATGCACGTAACAATGCTCCACTATCTCGTATCATCTTCAATACGAATGATGAAGTTCAAGATCAAGAAGGCCAGAAGTGGATCGTTGAGTCTGTTGAAGATCGTCATGGCGTTTTGCGTTACAACGTTGTTCGTACTTTAGAAAATGGCGAGCAAGAGCGTAAAGCACTCAATGAAACACGTATTGGTGCGCAAATTCAATTATCTAAACCTTTAGATCGTCTGCTTGCAAGTCAAGTTGACTATAAAGAATGGTATGACCTGCGTATTGAAGCGATGCTCATGCAAGCACAAATGCAAACCAGCCCTCTACGTGGGATGGTCGGTGCACGTGTTGGCCTGATTCCTCATCAGCTTTATATCGCACATGAAGTTGGTAAACGTTTTGCACCTCGTGTTTTACTTGCCGATGAAGTTGGTTTAGGTAAAACAATTGAAGCTGGTTTAATTATCCACCAACAGCTTAAAACTGGTCGTTCAGAACGAATTCTGATTTTAGTCCCTGATTCTCTTCAGTATCAGTGGATGATTGAAATGCGTCGCCGTTTTAACTTGCAATTCTCTCTGTTTGATTTAACGCGTACTGCATCTATTAAAGAACATGATCCAGAGCTTAACCCGTTCTTGACTGAGCAATGCATTATTGCCAGCGTTGACTTAATGGTTGACCATGATGATTTGCGTGAGCAAGCCATAGAAGCTGGTTTTGATCTGCTCGTAGTCGACGAAGCACATCATTTGATGTGGAGCGAAGAAGAAGGCGGTAATGATCGCTACGATTTAATTGAAGAGCTCGCTGAAAATACAGCAGGGGTACTATTACTCACTGCAACACCTGAACAATTAGGTGTAGAAAGTCATTTTGCACGTTTACGTTTACTTGATCCACAGCGTTTTAGTAGTTTAGAGCGCTTCTTAGATGAAGAGACTCAATATCAGCAAACTGCAAAAATTGCTGAAGTGCTTATGTCGGATCAAGCTCTAACACCAGAGCATTTATCTGCTTTAGAAGGCTTATTGGGTCACAGCATTGAAGATCAGCCAGATCAACGCTTTAGGGCAATTCACGAATTATTAGACCGTCACGGTACTGGACGTATTTTATTCCGTAATACACGTGAAGCCATTCAGGGCTTCCCAGGTCGTGATTGTCAACCAGCACCATTACCAGCACCAGAAGATTGGTCAAAAGATGGCAAACTGCGTGAGCAGATGTGGCCTGAAGAAGCGCAAATTGATGGTTCATGGATGCAAAATGATCCGCGTGTGCCATGGTTAATGGAAATTTTACGCAAAGATCTTAAGCATAAAAAAGTGCTTTTAATTGCGCGTAGCGGACCAGTAGTTGAATCTTTAGAAAATGTGTTACGTTTGCATGCAGGCATTCGTACTGCAATGTTTCATGAAGGCATGAGCTTACTAGAACGTGACCAAGCTGCTGCTTATTTTGCTGAAGAAAGCTATGGCGCGCAGATTCTATTGTGTTCGGAAATTGGTTCGGAAGGCCGTAATTTCCAATTCGCCAGTGATCTAATTTTATTTGATCTACCAGCTAACCCAGATGTTTTAGAGCAACGTATTGGACGTCTAGACCGTATTGGTCAAGAAAACCGTATCCAAATTCATGTGCCATACCTTGTGGGAACAGCTCAAGAGCGTATGTTCCGTTGGTATAACGAAGCACTGAATATTTTCAGCAATATTTCTCCGACAGCGCAAACGCTGCAAGAGAATTTTATTGTTGAATTAAAAGACTGTTTACTTGCAGACCAAGGTCAAACATTTGAAGATTTGCTTGAAGAGGTCAATGTTCAACGTCAAGCCTTAGAAGCTGAACTTCAAGCTGGCCGAGATCGTTTACTTGAATATAATTCATGTCGTCCTATTGTGGCACAAGAAATTGTTCAAGCTCTTGAAGACTATGATGACAATACTACGCTACCAATGTTTGTGAAGCGTTTCATGTCATCAACCAATATCGATTTTGATGAGCAAAGTAATGGTACGGTGATTATTAAACCGACCGATCAAATGCAAGTGCAAGGTTTGGCTTTAGACGAAGAAGGTATGACAGCAACTTTCTATCGCGATCAAGCTCAGCTTCGTGAAGATGCTCAATATTTAACTTTAGAGCATCCGTTCATTGAAAGTGTTATGGAAATGATCCGTACACAATCATTTGGTAGTACCAATGTTGCTGTACTTAAATCTAATGCGTTAAAGCAGGGTTCAGTCTTAATTGAAGTCTGGTTTAAAGTAGATGTTGTTGCACCTAAATCTTTGAACTTGCCATCAAGTTTACCGAAACAACTCATTCGCGTGTTGTTAAGTGAAAATGGACAGGATTTATCTGAAAAGATTGATCCAACAATTTTAAAACCATATTTACATCATTTAGATGGCAATAGCTGCCGCCAAGTAGTTAAAGCTCGCCGTGATATCATTGAGCAGCGCTATAAACAAGCGTTAGAAATTGCGAAAGTTGATTTACCGCAGCTTCAGCAACAAGCAAAAGAACATTATGGCAATAAATGGCAATATGAAATTGACCGTTTAACTTATCTAAAACAGTTCAACCCAAGTATTCGTCAAGACGAAATTGAACGTTTACAGAAACTGCAAAAAGAAGGCTTGAGCTTACTTGATGGTTTAACTGTTACACCAGAAGCAATTCAGGTGTTAGTTGTGGTTAAGCCGTAACTCACTCAAAATGAAAAAAGCGCCGAGAGGGCGCTTTTTTTATACATTGATTTTGAGTTAGATAAGACCAGCGTCTTTTAATTCTAGCTTTAAATACGCATAAAAAATTGGAGCTGCGATTAAACCGCCTAAGCCAAAAATTGACTCAAATACTAGCATTGCTAATAAAATCTCCCATGCATTTGCATTGATTTTATGCCCAATAATTTTAGCATTAATAAAATATTCAAGCTTATGAACCAAAACGAGATAAAGTAATGCTGCTCCTGCTAGTCCTAGGGAAATTGTAAGAGCTGCAATAAACGTTAAAGTGTTTGAAAGCAGATTCCCTAAAATTGGAATGAGACCAAACATAAAGGTCAAAATAGTTAAAGTTTTGGCAAAAGGAAGGTGAACTCCCCAAAGCGGCAATAAAATAAAGGCGAATAAAATAAAGAGCAGCGTGTTAATCGCTGAAATTTTTATTTGGGCAAAAACAACATTTTTAAATGAAATTGATAATTTTTGAATACGTTGGATAAGCAGTGACTTAAAAACAGGCTGAGGCGTACGGCGATGAAAACCATGTATCGCCACCAAAATACCAATAATTAATCCCATGACCATGGTCACGAAGTTATGCAAAATATCGGAACTGGTGTTTTTTAGTGTGGTGACGTTATCTTTCATAAATGCAAAGATTTCGTCTTTTAGATCTGTCACGCTATCAGGAATATAACCTGGAAGATACTTTGTGATCTCTGCTTGTAAATGAAGTAAGGTTTGATCAACCTTGCTATTAATACTATGTAATCCGACACCTTTTAGATCGTATACAACGAAACTAATCAGACTGGTAATGAAAAAACCAATAAGTGAAATGGTGACAATACTGAGTAAAATACTAATAAAAATACGGGCTCTTTGGCCATCAATATAACGTTCTACAACCGAACTTAAACTAATAATAATTTCATAAATGAGAAAGCCTGCAAAAAAACTTGCTAATAGATGTAATGGGATAACCGAAAGCAAAAAGATGCCCATAAGAATGTAGCTTGCAATCAGACTTTGACGATTATTCAAATTTTGCATGTTGATCCCTGAGATCGTTGGGAATATAGGAGAAAGAGCAAACGGAATGATTATTTATACTCTGGCAAGCTATTCGCTTCAATCAGTGAATTATATTTTTATTGGAAAATAGAGGAGTTAGATGTAAAAATGGCCTGTTCATCAACAAGCCATTCATTAGATCATTTTAGCGAATTTTTGCTTCATCTAGATGACGTGCACCTTCTAAAATCATCCGAATCATAATCATGGTTTGTTCAGCAACTTCTGCACGTTGATTGATCGGTAAATCAATGACTTTTGCACCCATGTGAAACACAAGTTGAGTAATTGCTTTTGCAACAAGATCTGGATGGTAGAGGTGATTGTTATTTAATCGTTCAAGACGAATTAAATCTTCTTGCAACTCTTGCTGAAAAAAGTTGAGTTGACGGTCTACGGCAGCTTTATAAGAAGCTGAACCTGTAAAACTTTCACGGAGCAGTAAACTTAAATTGCCTTCGTCGGCATCAAGCTGTTGAAGAAAAATATCGACCGAACTACGAATAATACTTTCTTGCAAGGAAGCGCGTAGGCGAGCCTGTCGGATAATTTTACGTAAAACGATACCTGCGCGGTCAATTAGAGAAATAGCTAATTCATCAATATCTTTAAAATGTCGATAGAAACTATTTGGCGCAATTCCTGCTTCTCGAGCTACTTCTCGTAAACTCAATGAAGCAATACTTTTTTGCGGACCAATGAGGTTTAAAGCGGCCTGAAAAAGTTCTTCTTTAGTAATTGTCGCTTTTCTTCCAACAGAACGCGTAGCTGTTTTAATTTCAATGACATCTTGTTGTTGAGGTGTGTCATTCAGGTTCTGAGAAAGTGAAGATTGGGTCATGCTGTTCAATATATTTGTAAACTCTCAGGATTATATCCTTAGAAGCTGAACTTGTGAAATTGTAATTAAAAGTACGGGTGTATATACAAATATATATACATGTGTATAATAATTAAAAAAGAGCGACAGAGCCTTCAATTATGCAAGCAATCGAAAAGAGAAATTCTCTATTCAATTCATTGACACAAGCCATCTTTGATAAAGAAATGGCTAATTTCTGGCTACAAAAAGTTAATCCTTTATGGTCTGTAAAACATGGCCTTGTTCAAATTGTAAAAAAAGAATTTGTCGCTCACGACATGGTGAGCCTGACGCTAAAATGTAACCGCTTAGTGAAAATGGGCGTTGCAGGCCAGCATCATCCTGTAATTGTAGAAATTGCTGGTCGTCGCTATGAACGTACTTATAGTTTGATGCAAATAGATGCGCAGCACTTACGTTTAACCGTAAAAAAAGTTGCAGACGGTATCGTGAGTAACTGGTTTATTTCTGAAAGCCAAATCGGTGATGTTTTTGAGCTTGGTCATCCTTATGGTGACATGCAACAAAACATCAAAACACCGAATTTAATTATGTTGGCTGCGGGTAGTGGTATTACCCCAATGTTGAGCCTAATTACTGCGATTAAACAAAGCCAGCAGTTAGATAAAGTTCAGGTACAACTTTTATATTGGGTGAAACAACGTTCAGATGCAGCTTTTGTTGAATACTTTGAAAAAGTTGCACAGCAATATCCGAACTTTAATTATCAGGTTTTCTATACACAAGAAACCCCAAATGATGAGCGTTTAAATACAGAGCATTTAGCATTAGTTGATGATATCGAAAATAGCACAATTTATGCGTGTGGACCTTCTGGCTTTGTGGCGACAGTTGAGCAACTTTTTGAAAAAGCTCCAGCCGTTTTAACAGAGGCCTTTAGCTTAACAAATGAAAGCTCTGCTGATGATATTGGTTATGTGAATGTCACATTAACCCAGTCTAATAAGGTAATTGCAATTCCTAAAGGCCAGTCAATTCTGGTTAGCCTTGAACATGAAGGCCTTAAACCAACTCATGGTTGCCGTATGGGAATTTGTAATAAATGTGTTTGTAATAAATCGCAAGGTTCAACACGTAATTTACTTAACGGTAGTGAAAACACTGAACCAAGCCAATTACTCAAAATTTGTGTGAACTCAGCAAAATCCGATCTAGTTATTGATCTTTAAGAGAGAACTCTTATGAATATGCCAGTGAAAGTCGAATATTTTAAAAATCCTAAAAATCGAGATTTGACTCCAGCAGAACTTGATGCATTTGCAAAAGAGCTCGATCAGATCAAGCAAGAGGTACTGGATGATTTGGGTGAGAAAGATGCTAAATATATCCGCCGTGTTTATGCTGCGATTCGTTATAGTAGCTTTTTAGGTCGTGCATGTTTGTTTGCAGGCTGGTTCCCACCAGCGTGGATTTTAGGAACAGGCCTATTAGGCTTCTCTAAAATTATGGAAAACATGGAACTCGGTCATAACGTGATGCACGGTCAATATGACTGGATGAACGATCCTAAATTTAATGGTCAAACTTACGAGTGGGATACTGTCGGTACTTCTGATAACTGGCGCCAAACTCATAACTATAAACATCACACCTATACCAACATTAAAGGTATTGATGATGACATTGGTTACGGTTTACTTCGTTTATTCCCAGAGCAACGCTGGAAGCCGGGTTTCTTACTTCAACCTGTTTATAGCATCCCATTCTGTTTATTGTTCCAATGGGGCGTAGCTATTCAGAATCTTGAAATTGGACGTGTCCTTTATAAACGTAAGAGCATGGCAAAATTCTTGGAAGAGTTAAAACCTGTTAATAAAAAGATTGGAAAACAACTTTTTAAAGACTATGTTTTCTTCCCTTTAATTGCAGGTCCAGCAGCTTTACCTGTATTCACTGGTAATTTGGTTGCAAATGGTCTTCGTAATATCTGGACATTTACGATTATTTTTTGTGGTCATTTCACAAAAGATGCGGAAGTATTTCCAAAGTCTGTTTTACAAGAAGAAAGCCGTGGTCACTGGTATATGCGCCAGATTCGTGGCTCTTCTAACTTGAAAGGTTCAGAAGCATTACATATTTTAAGCGGACATTTGAGCCATCAGATTGAGCACCATTTATTCCCTGATATCCCAGCGCGTCGTTATCGCCAAATGGCTCCAAAAGTTGAAGCTGTATGTAAAAAATATGGTCTAAATTATAACAATGCAAGTCTGGCTAAACAGTTTGGACAAGTGGTAGGCCGTATATTTAAATACGCTTTACCTTTTAAAAAATAAGTCAAAAAAAGCCCTGAACTAATCAGGGCTTTTTTTTAGAGAAACAAATTATTTAAACTGAATTGAACCGTTTGCATTCACAGTAATTTTAGACTCACCAGCTGCCATGTCTTGAGCTGGTGCAGCTTCGGCCATAGCAAATTTAGCCATGCTGGCACGCATTACAGGTTGTGGGAAATAGTTATTCGTGTTCAGGTTTAGAGTGACCAAACTATATTGGTTTTTATTCCAAGCTTGGGTCAACATTTGAGCACGTTGTTGGAAGTTTTTAGATGCTTCTACCATTAACTCATTTTCAACTTTTTTACGTTGTTCATCAGAAACCGTAAAGTTAATTGATTGAGTTTGGAAGTTTTGCTGTAATTCGTTTACTAACTGGCTAGCAGCTTTAAAGTCTTTACTTTCAAGACGGATTTCAGCGCGGCCACGCCATTCTTTTAACTTATTGCTATCGTTATCGTAAATTGGATAAGTGCTTTGAGCACCAGTTTCCACTTTTACTTGTGGATATTTACGAGAAACATTAAGTGCCTGATTCATCAGTTGATTAATTTGGTTTGAAAGCTCGGCTGGTTGTTTGTTACTTTTTTCAATATATAAAGTTGCATGCATTTCATCATTAGAAACTTGGCGAGAAGCTTCCGCTTGTACATTTACAATATTGTAGTTCAAAGCATTATCATCCTGAGCAAAAACTAAAGGGCTAAGGAGAGAACCTAAAAGAAGGGTGGATACGGCTAAAGTACGCATAAATTTTTCCTTTAAAAATTAATATAAATTTAATTTTTTTCATTAGGAAATGTTAAACATAACTTATGCATAACTTTTGCAGATTTTGTGGCGTATTTGTAATATTCAGATCAGGTTTTTTTAAATTTTGGTAAATATAAAGTCTTTAAAAATTAAAAGCTTAAAATTAAAGTGTTTCAATGTAACTTAAAAAATCAAAGTAATATAAAAAAAGAATATTTTCTTTAGGTTGTCACATAGTATGATGATAATTCATCATAACTATTGGGATGATACATTTTTTCAATAAGATTAGATGAGTAAAGTACATAAAAGACGTTTTTTTTCTTGTAAAATTAGGTATCATCGCGCTCCTAGTTACAAGATATAAAATAAGTGTCTTTACTAGTTCTATAAAGCACCGAGTCAAAGGACCAATCGTCACCAGACTTATTTCTTTCTACCCCTATCAGAGATGGTAATCCGATATGAGCGTTACTTCCGTTAACCCTGCCACTAATGCTACTAACGAATATTATTTGACTCGCCAAAGTCAAATGGAATCAAATGTTCGTAGCTATCCACGTAAATTACCGTTAGCGATAGCGAAAGCACAAGGATGCTGGGTTACTGATGTTGAAGGTACACAGTACCTTGATTGTTTAGCTGGGGCAGGTACATTGGCTTTAGGTCATAATCATCCTGCGGTGATTCAAAGTATTCAAGATACATTGGCAAGTGGTTTGCCATTGCATACTTTAGACTTAACCACACCTTTAAAAGATGCATTCACTGAAGCATTGTTAGCATATTTACCTGGTGGTAAAGAAGAATATTGCTTGCAGTTCTGTGGTCCTGCTGGTGCAGACGCAACTGAAGCAGCAATCAAACTTGCTAAGACTTACACTGGCCGTAGCTCAGTGATCAGTTTCTCAGGCGGTTATCATGGTATGACCCATGGTGCGCTTGCTATGACTGGTAACTTAAGTGCAAAAAATGCCGTTAACGGTTTAATGCCAGGCGTACAATTTATGCCATATCCGCATGAATACCGCTGCCCACTTGGTTTAGGTGGTGAAGCTGGTGTTGACGCTTTAACTTACTACTTTGAAAACTTTATTGAAGATGTAGAAAGCGGTGTAACAAAACCGGCTGCTGTTATTCTTGAAGCGATTCAAGGTGAAGGCGGCGTAGTTACAGCTCCAGTAAAATGGTTGCAAAAAATCCGTGAAGTGACTGAAAAGCACAACATCGTTTTAATTTTAGACGAAGTTCAAGCTGGCTTTGCACGTTCGGGCAAAATGTTTGCATTTGAACATGCAGGTATTGAACCTGATGTTGTTGTAATGTCTAAAGCAGTAGGTGGTGGTTTACCACTTGCAGTATTAGGTATTAAACGTAAATTTGATGCTTGGCAGCCTGCTGGTCACACGGGTACTTTCCGTGGTAACCAACTTGCTATGGGTACTGGTCTTGTCGTATTAAAAACGATTAGCGAACAAAATCTTGCTCAAAATGCGCAAGAGCGTGGTGACTTCTTACAAGCTGAATTTAAAAAATTAGCTCAAGAATTCCCATGTATCGGTAACGTACGTGGTCGCGGTTTAATGATCGGTGTTGAGATTGTTGACGAGCGTAAACCAGCTGATCGTATCGGTTCGCATCCAGCTGACTCACAATTAGCTGCTGCAATTCAAACTGCTTGTTTCAACAATAAATTATTGCTTGAAAAAGGTGGTCGTAACGGTACAGTAATTCGTTTACTTTGCCCGCTTATCATCACTCAAGACGAGTGTGTTGAAGTAGTTGCTCGCTTTAAGAAAGCAATTGCAGAAGCATTGGTTGCAGTAAGAGGCGCATAAGTATGGTGGATTTTGCAGAACATCGTAAAGCGTTACTCTGCAATGATGCACAATCCATTGCTGACTATGAGTCAGCAATGGGCGAAGCGGTAAAAGCCGTTTCAGCATGGTTGCAAAATGAAAAGATGTACACCGGTGGTAGCATTAAAGAATTGCGCTCAGCAATTTCTTTCCAACCTTCAAAAGAAGGTATGGGTGTACAAGAATCTCTTCAACGTATGATTGAGCTTTTCTTGAATAAAAGCTTGAAAGTACACCATCCACATTCATTAGCACATTTACACTGCCCAACTATGGTGATGAGCCAGATCGCGGAAGTGTTAATCAATGCAACTAACCAGTCTATGGACTCATGGGATCAAAGCCCTGCAGGTTCATTAATGGAAGTTCAGCTCATTGATTGGTTGCGTCAAAAAGTGGGTTATGGTTCTGGTCAAGCAGGTGTTTTCACTTCTGGCGGTACTCAATCTAACTTGATGGGTGTGTTACTTGCTCGTGACTGGTGCATCTCGAAAAACTGGAAAGACGAAAATGGTAATCCATGGTCTGTACAGCGTGATGGTATTCCTGCCGATGCAATGAAAAACGTCAAAGTCATTTGTTCTGAAAATGCACATTTCTCTGTGCAAAAGAACATGGCAATGATGGGCATGGGCTTCCAGTCAGTTGTGACTGTTCCTGTGAATGAAAATGCACAAATGGATGTAGATGCTCTCGAAAAAACGATGGCGCATCTTCAGTCTGAAGGTAAAGTTGTTGCTTGTGTCGTTGCGACAGCAGGTACTACTGATGCCGGTGCAATTGACCCATTGAAGAAAATCCGTGAAATTACCAATAAATATGGTTCATGGATGCATATTGATGCGGCATGGGGCGGTGCATTAATTCTGTCAAATGACTACCGCGCAATGCTTGATGGTATTGAGTTGTCTGACTCAATTACTCTCGACTTCCATAAGCATTATTTCCAAAGCATTAGCTGTGGCGCGTTCTTGTTGAAAGATGAATCGAACTATCGTTTCATGCACTACGAAGCTGAATACTTGAACTCTGCTTATGACGAAGAGCATGGTGTACCAAACCTTGTATCTAAGTCATTACAAACGACTCGTCGTTTTGATGCATTGAAATTGTGGATGACAATCGAATCACTTGGTGAAGACCTTTATGGTTCAATGATTGACCATGGTGTCAAACTTACTCGTGAAGTTGCAGATTACATCAAGGCAACTGATGGTTTAGAACTTTTAGTTGAACCACAGTTTGCTTCGGTATTGTTCCGCGTTGTTCCACAAGGCTACCCAGCTGAGTTTATCGATAGCTTAAACCAAAACGTAGCGGACGAATTGTTTGCACGTGGTGAGGCAAATATCGGTGTAACAAAAGTTGGTAATGTACAGTCATTGAAAATGACAACATTAAGCCCTGTTGTGACATTCGAAAACGTTAAAAACCTTTTAGGTCAAGTATTGGCTGAAGCTGACCGCATTAAAGATGCAATTGCTTCTGGTAACTATGTACCACCAATCGACTAATTGAGTTGATAACAAAAAAAGCTCGGTTTATTACCGGGCTTTTTTATTGCAGATTGTTTTTATTTGAATTGTGTATGAAGAAAAGAATACATGCACAAATCATGCATATTTTCACAAAACAAAAATAATTATGCATGATTTATGGGGAGCAAATTTCTTATTGTATTGGTATGTCCCCAATATTTTTGGTCACATTGATATATCAATATCGTATTTACTTTAAATAATCCCGCTTTAACTGAAAAAAGTAAGTGGCTGTAATTACAATTAAGACAAGGAAGAAGAAATGCAACAAGCGAATATGCTCAATGAGTTTAAACTCATTATTGGCGGTCAACTTTGTTCAGGTGAGCAAGGCGAACTGGAAATTCTTAACCCCGCTACAGGTTTAACTGCTGCACGTTGTGCAAAAGCTTCGGTTGCGCAGGTAAATCAGGCAGTGAGTGCTGCTAAACAAGCATCTAAAGCTTGGCAACAAGTTTCCCATGATGAGCGTAAGTCGATCTTAAATAAGATTGCAGATGGCATTGAAAAGCACGCTGAAATGCTTGCAGAGTTGGTTGTGCTTGAACAGGGTAAGCCACTCGCACTTGCACAAATGGAAGTGCAGGGCGCAATTGGCTGGACGCGTTATGCGGCTGCGATGGATTTACCTGTAGAAGTAATTGAAGATAGTGAAACCAAGCGTATTGAGCGCCATCGCCAACCATTAGGTGTAGTAGGTTCAATTACTCCTTGGAACTGGCCACTGATGATTGCGGTTTGGCACATCATGCCTGCATTGCGTGCGGGTAACGTGGTCATTAGTAAACCTTCTGAATACACGCCACTCTCAACTTTGCGTTTATGTGAAATCATTCAACAAGAAGTTCCTGCTGGCGTAATTTCAATTGTAGTTGGTGCTGGTGAGATTGGTGAAGCATTATCTTCTCATCCAGATGTGCAAAAAGTCGTGTTTACGGGATCAACGCGAACTGGTCAACACATTATGGCTGGGGCAGCTCAGCAGCTAAAACACTTAACTTTAGAACTTGGTGGTAATGACGCTGGTATTGTATTACCAGATGCAAATATCGATGAAATTGCAGCTAAGATTTTTAACATGGCGTTCTTAAATGCAGGCCAAACATGCGCGGCGTTAAAACGTCTATATGTGCATGAAAGCCAATATGAAGCTTTATCTCAAAAGTTAGCTGATATTGCCAACGCCCAAGTTGTGGGTGACGGCATGGCATCTTCTACAACATTTGGTCCAGTACAAAACCAAATGCAATATAACAAAGTGAAAGCTCTTATTGCTGAAGCGATTGCACAAGGTGCAAAAGCACTTTCTGGACAACAACAGCTACCAGAGCAAGGCTACTTTATTGCACCAACTATTTTGACTGAAGTTTCTGATTCTTGCCGCGTGGTGCAAGAAGAGCAATTTGGCCCTGTGTTACCTGTTTTAAAATATACCGATATCAACGATGCTATTGCTCGTGCCAATGACAGTGAGTTTGGTTTAGGTGGCTCAATTTGGTCTTCTGATATTAAAGCCGCTCAGACTTACGCTAGTCAGCTTCAATGCGGAACTGTTTGGATTAATACCCATGCTGAGGTTCTACCTCATGCACCTTTTGGTGGCTGGAAAATGTCTGGCCTAGGTGCTGAATTTGGCTTGGAAGGTTTACTTGAAAATACGATTGGGCAAACGGTTCATATCAGTAAAGTCTAAATATTCATTTTAAGGCGGATCTAGTATCCGCCTTTTTATTTTCACTTTTATGTTTGAAAAGCTGAGTTAGTTTATTGAGAGTGATGATAGCTCATGCTTTTAGGTTTGATTAAAAAATGATTCTGTTCTTTAATTTTTTTAAGAACGATGTAAGACTTTATATGCCCAATAAAATTATAAGAAAGTAATCTTTCAGTCACAAATTGAGAAAGCTGTTCTAAGTTTTCTGCAACGACTTTTAAAATAAAATCCGCATCGCCACTAATTGAAAATGCATCCTGAATGTTGTCTTCAGCTTCAATGAGCTCTTGAAAAGCCTGCTGTGATTTTGCCTCGTGTGTTCTTAGATTAATATGTATCATCGCTGTGACTTCTAGCCCCAGCGCTTGTTGCTGGATGCGTGCAGTGTAGCCTAGAATTATGCCTTTTTGCTCAAGTAGCTGCCTTCTTCTTGAACATTGTGAAGCAGATAAACCAATTAAATCTCCTATTTCCTGATTGGTGAGCCGTCCATTCTTTTGTAGTGCCTGAATGATTTGCCAGTCGAACTTATCCATTGCATAAAATCCTTTTATGATACACAAATCATGTATTTTTATTAAAATGCGTTTTCATTATGCACGAAATCTAAAAGATAGATGAAATATTATTTTTCTATGGAATAAAAATTGGTCTCAAAGGATATAGAGCAATGTTCATAGAAATCGGTGACTTTTTAAATCTTCGTTTAAAACAAATGGGTATCCAACATCTTTTTGGAGTACCTGGTGATTTTAACCTCTCATATCTAGAACAAGTTGAAGCAGACCCACAACTCGAATTTATTGGAAATTGTAATGAATTAAATGCTGCCTATGCAGCAGACGGTTATGCACGAATTAACGGTTTTTCTGCCTTGGCAACCACTTATGGTGTAGGTGACTTAAGTGCCATTAATGGTATTGCAGGTGCCTATGCAGAAAATGTACCTCTTATTCATATCTCAGGTATTCCGCCTTTACATGCGGTTCAAAAGGGCACACTAATACACCACACGCTTGTCGATGGTAACTACGACAATATTATGAACTGTATGAAAGAGTTCACAGTTGCCCAAACACGTTTAACTCCAGCAAATGCAGCTTTTGAAATTGACCGTGTATTACGTCAGTGTTTCCTGGAACGCCGTCCTGTGCACATTCAACTACCTGGTGATATTACTCACGTTAAGATTGAAGTATCTGAGCGTCCGCTCGACCTAAGCTATCCAGCTGTTGAACCTGAATTATTGCAGAGTGTGGTAAGTAAACTCTGTGACATTATTGAGAATGCTCAAAGCCCAGCACTTCTTATTGATAATGAAGCTTCAGTTTTTGGTGTAACGTCACTTTTAAATGATTTGTCTCAAAAATGCTCAATTCCATTTGCAGGCATGAATACTGCAAAAAATATTATGGATGAAGGTTCACCTCGTTACATTGGAACTTATGTGGGTGGGGCAAGCCAACCGCATGTGAAAAATATCATTGAACAATCTGACTGTTTAATTGGTGTTGGTGCACGCTTTACCGATGTAGGCTCAGCTGTATTTACTCATCAAATTGAGACCAAGAACTACATCGAAATTAAATCTTATGGCCTAAATATTTTTGGTCAGGATTTTCCGGGTATTGAAATTGGACAATTACTTGTCGAGTTAAATAAAAAAGTTGCGCCACGTAAATCAACAACACCTCTTCTTGAAAAACAACCTCAGAAAGTAATTGAAGCTCCAGCTCAACAAAAGTTAAGCCAAGATGTGCTTTGGAACTACATTTCAGGGTTTTTAAAAGAAGATGATGTGATTATTGGTGAAGTGGGAACATCAAACTCTGCTTTGTCAGGAATAAAGCTCCCTGCCACAGCTAAATATATTGCTCAGCCGCTTTGGGGTTCTATTGGTTACACCTTACCGGCTTTGCTTGGTAGTTTGTTAGCTGCTCCTGAGCGCCGTCAAATTTTATTTATTGGCGATGGTTCTTTCCAGCTTACGGTACAAGAGCTTTCTACAATTATCCGTCACGGTTTAAAACCAATCATTTTCTTGCTGAACAATGGCGGCTACACCATTGAGCGCCTAATTATGGGTGAAAACGCTGCTTATAACGACGTGCAAAACTGGAAATACACTGAAATTCCAGCGGTATTTAACGGTAAAAAAGGCCATACAACTTATGTTGTTGAAACTGCTGGCCAGCTCAAGAGCGTTTTAGACAATGTTCAGCAAAATGATCAGTTAACTTTCATTGAATTAAAACTACCAGCAATGGATGCGCCGGTAAGTTTGAAAAAATTTGCTTCTGTGATTGCTCGTTTTGACTACGGTGATCGCGGTTACGAAATTTTAAAGGAGCGTTCCCAACCGATTAAATGTAAGGATGCAATCTCTTTTTAAATAGAAGACAGGACAAGTCTTCTCAAAAATTAAATGGACTCATATTAAAGCTACTTATTTCCGAAGGTCGGGTTCTGGCCTTCGGATATGGTGCTGAATAAAGGTGTACAGGAAGTGACACCAACATTGGAGATAATGTTATGGATGCAAACAATAAGCACGAGTTAAAACAAGGCTTATCCAATCGGCATATTCAACTCATCGCACTCGGAGGGGCGATTGGTACAGGATTATTCTTAGGTCTTTCACAAACAATTAAATTGGCTGGTCCTTCAATTTTATTAGGATATGCAATTGCAGGAATTATTGCCTTTTTAATTATGCGCCATTTAGGTGAAATGGTTGTTGAAGAGCCGGTCAGTGGTTCTTTTAGTTATTTTGCGAACAAATATTGGGG
>NZ_JEXG01000019.1:0-72838 GCF_000581275.1 Acinetobacter sp. 809848 | reverse complement strand
TTTTTAATGATCTATTTTAAAACAAATGTCATTTTGTGTGCTTGACTGAAAGAGGACTGAATATTATTCTTCGCCTGCTGGCCACATTGCCAGTCGGTCGTCGCGGACCGCTTTTTTCGACCACATCAGGATTATTTCTTCTGAGGAATAGTCTTGTGTGAGCATCTCCTCGTTCCCTCCCGTAGCGGTAGGACGGGAGAGGGACACCTTCGGGTGTGCTAGTTTGAGTTATTACTAGTCTGCGAACCCTTTCTCGTTCTGCCACCATAATTCTATAAATGTCTGGCGGAACTCCCAATAAAAAGGAGTTGGCTTTGTACATCCACTATTTCTTGGCAGCCTTTGCCAAAGTCTATATCGACACCACATAAATCTATAAGCAGCTTGATAGCGATTAGCGCTTTTAGGCTTTAATTCGTCGCGACCAAAAACTTAATCAACAATAAAACTTGAGATGTGCAAAACACAGTCTTAACGGCTTTGCTATGCCTTTTTTTCTCCCAAAAAAGTATCTCGTTTACATACAACAAGAATTTTTATAACGGTAAAACTATGCCACATTTAGTGATCTCCCCACGTGCCATACAAGTCGTAAATAAATCAATTGATCTGTTTCACCATCACGGATTTCATATCGTTGGAATTGACAGAATTGTGAAAGAGTCTCAAATTCCAAAAGCGACTTTTTATCATTATTTTCACTCTAAAGAGCGATTTATTGAAATCTGCATGATCGTGCAAAAAGAACGTTTAAAAGAAAAAGTAGTTTCAATGGTTGAGTACACCAGTCAAACAAGTGTGATGGATAAACTTAAGAAACTTTATGTCTTACACACCGATTTGGAGGGGCTTTACTATCTATTATTTAAAGCAATTTTTGAAACCAAACTGACCTATCCAAAAGCTTATATAACCGCAATGAGATATAGAACATGGTTGCTTAATGAAATCTATAGTCAGTTAATAAAACTAAAAAAAGATCTTTCCTTTCAGGATGCCAAATTATTTTTATATATGATTGAGGGAACCATTATTCAGCTTTTAAGCTCGAGTCAAGTAGGGGATAGAGAGATGATATTAGAATGTTTTTTGAAGCAGTTTAAATAGGATGAATGAAGCATGAAAATATCCATGCTAAATCTGCTTAAATGAGTTTGCTGGATGTTTCTTCAAGCCATTAATAATTGATACGACGTTTAAATGTCTAATTTAAAAAAGCCCTTTTTGTCATAAGGGCTTTTGTTGTGGGGCTATTCTTTATATTGCCATGCTTTTAAAAAGGTACGACACACTTCTTCATTTAACTGTTGTAGTTCTTGGGGAGTTGGAATGTTTCCACTAATCAACGTAGCGGGATAGGTATAGCCCATTATCGCACCGAGGAAAGCCTTTGTTGCTTCCTCTGGCTGATCAATTTTAACAATACCAGCATTGTGTGCAGTTGCAAGAATATCGGTTAAAGATCTTTTAATATTCCCTTGAGTACGTTGCTGAATTTTAGGAAGAATTTCTTTCATTTCAACTAAGGCAATAATCAGCAATCTTTGCAGGCGAATGACGTCAATATGATAAAAATGATTTTGTACAGACTGTCCAATTTCTAACAATAATTGATCTAGACGCTTATTTTTCAATTCATGCTGCTCAATGAAAGGTGCTTCCATTTCTGCTTTTAAATGATCAAAGACTTCAATGAGTAACGCTGTCTTGGTCGGGAAGTGGTTATATAAAGTTTGTCGATTTGTACCGGCTTTTGCAGCAACAGTCTCTAGGCGGACTTCTAATCCATGCTCAAGAAATAGTTCGCGTGCTGCAGCAATGATAGTAGGGCGAATTCGAGAGGGACGACCTGGAGATTTTTTTAACATATCGGTTTTCTTGCACATCTTATTTATTTACTTTACAGTAAAGTAAATAAATTGTCTATAAGTCTGGGGTCCCAGATATGCTTGATCTAAGTTTTAATTACCGTAAGTTTATATATTTATTGCCTTTATTTGTTTTTTTAAATGGCTGTGATTCTGATCAGCCTGCCCCTAAAAATATTCAGCAGGTGGGTACGATCACTATAAAACCAGAGACGATTGAATCTACCTATCAATTGGCTGGAAGAACGGTGGCCTCTGAAATTTCTCAGGTCCGTCCACAAGTCAATGGAGTAGTAATAGAGCAATTATTTAAGGAAGGCACGCTAGTAAGCAAAGGGCAGCCACTTTATAAAATTGATTCATCACTCTATCGGGATAGTGTGGATGAAGCCGCTGGTAATCTTGCATTAGCAAAAGCCACTGTAAATTCGACTCGCCTTCAAGCCGAGCGTTATAAAGAATTAATTAAAGTAAATGGGGTGAGTCAACAGGAGCTTGATAATGCTCAAAGTGCATATGAGCAAGCGAAAGCGACTGTTGCCGTAAATGAAGCTGTACTGAAAACAGCACGAACCAATTTACGTTACACACAAGTTAGTGCGCCAATTTCAGGACGAATAGGGCGTTCATCCATTACACGTGGGGCTTTAGTCACCTCTGCTCAAACAGATCCTTTAGCAACGATTCAAAAACTGGACCCCATGTATGTCGATTTGACTCAGTCGAGTGATGAATACATGGCACTGCGTAAACAGCTTACTGAAAATGGAATAAAACCGACTGAACTTTCAGTACGTTTGAAGCTTGAGAATGGCACTGCCTATGCAGTACAGGGGACTTTTAAGTTTAGTGATGTTGCTGTAGATGAGGCGACAGGAAGTGTCACCTTACGTGCAGCATTTCCCAACCCCAATAATGCGTTATTGCCCGGCCTGTATGTGCGGGCAGAACTTGGAACGGGAACACGTCCTAACAGCGTCTTAATTCCTCAAGGTGCGCTGTTCCGAGACGCAGAAGGAAATCCACTTGTTTGGATTGTTGGAAAAGAGAATAAAGCCGAGCAACGAAAAATTACTCTAGGCGATGCAATTGATAATCGTTGGTTAGTGACCTCTGGCTTGAAAGCAGGAGATCAAGTCATTGTTGAGGGTCTGCAAGGCTTAAGTGCCGGCATGACGATTGAACCTACCCCAATGAGTTGAGGATTGCGTATGTTGTCGAGTTTTTTTATTGCACGACCTATTTTTGCTTGGGTCCTCTCTATTTGTATTATGGCGTTGGGGACGATTTCGATTTTAACGTTACCCATTGAACAATATCCTGACATTGCACCACCGGGTGTAAATGTTACTGCAAACTATCCGGGAGCATCTGCCAAAACTGTTGAAGACAGTGTTACCCAGATTTTGGAGCAACAAATTAAAGGGATTGATGGTCTACTTTATTTTTCATCGAGTAGTAGTTCGGCGGGGCAAGCACGAATAAGTCTTAGTTTTGATCAGAATACCAATCCTGACACTGCGCAGGTGCAGGTGCAAAATGCTGTGAATCAGGCGCTGAGTCGATTGCCGCAAGAGGTTCAGCAGCAAGGGATCACTGTGACAAAGTCACAAGGCGATAGTTTACTGGTCTTTGCGCTTTACGATGAAAGTGGGACTAGATCTTCTGTCGACATATCTGACTATATGGTGAGTACACTGCAAGACCCATTAAGTCGGGTCGATGGAGTGGGTGAAATCACCGTATTTGGTGCTCAATATGCAATGCGCATCTGGCTTGATCCTCATAAATTGAACAGTTATGGATTAATGCCATCAGACGTTAGAACTGCAATTGAAGCACAAAACACTCAAATTACAGCAGGAGAATTGGGCGCATTACCCACGCGTGATGGGCAGGCTTTAAATGCAACAGTAACAGCATTATCTCGGTTACAAACCGTGAGCCAATTTGAAAATATTATTTTGCGCACACAAACCAATGGTGCGGTTGTATTACTTAAAGATGTTGCTCGAGTCGAGCGTGGTGCAGAGAGTTATCAGACTTCTACACGTTTGAATGGAAAGCCAGCTTCGGGTATGTCTATTCAGCTTGCATCTGGTGCCAATGCATTAGAAACGGCTGAACGAGTTAAAGCTGAAGTCACACGGTTAACTGCCTCTATGCCAGCGGGTTTAAAAGTTGCATACCCACGCGACAGTACGCCATTTGTGGAAGCTTCGGTAAATGGGGTGATTAAAACTTTAGCTGAAGCGATTGTTCTCGTCATTATTGTCATGTTCTTATTTTTGCAGAGCTGGCGTGCGACTTTAATTCCGGCAATTGCAGTCCCAGTTGTATTGTTAGGTACATTTGGTGTGTTGAGCGTACTTGGCTATAGCATTAATACACTGACTTTGTTTGCGATGGTACTTGCAATTGGTTTACTGGTAGATGACGCGATTGTCGTTGTAGAAAATGTTGAGCGGGTTATGCATGAGCAAAATGTTGATGCTCGGCAAGCCACCCTAATTTCAATGCAGGAGATATCGGGTGCGCTCGTGGGTATTGCCATGGTACTCGCAGCGGTATTTTTACCTATGGCATTTTTTGGTGGCTCAGTCGGGATTATTTATCGACAGTTCTCGGTAACGCTCGTATCGGCTATGGTACTTTCTGCAATTGTTGCTTTAACACTTTCACCTGCGCTATGTGCAACCTTACTCAAACCTGCAAATGAAAAGCATAAACAGAGAAAATTTTTTACTTGGTTCAACCGTAAAGTAGAGCAAGGTCAATCAGGCTACCGTACAAAGCTAGTTGCTGTTTTAGGCAAGCCCAAAATATTTATGATCATATTCGTGGGTATTACAGCTTTGTTAGGTTGGCAATATACGCGTATGAATACGGGGTTTTTACCCCAAGAAGACCAAGGCTCGGTTATGGTTCAATTTAGTACGCCTGTAGGCACGACACTAGCTGAAACAGAAAGGGTTGGTAATCAGATCGCAGATTATTTCTTGACGAAAGAAAAGGATAATCTCAATGTGATTTTCATGGTGATGGGTAGAAATAACGCAGGCAGTGGGCAAAATGTGGGAATGGCATTTGCCGGACTCAAACATTGGGATGACCGAGAAGGTAGTGAAAATACAGCCGAAGCTGTGATTGCTCGTGCAAATGCACATTTTAAGTCACTGCGTAACGCACGTGTTCAGGTACTTTCACCCGCTGCTGTAAGAGGCCTTGGGCAATCTAGTGGCTTTGAATTTTGGTTGCAAAATGCTGAAAATAAAGGACGAGATGCTTTACTCGCAGCACAAAATAATGTGTTAAAAGCAGCAAATGCTGATTCTGGCCTAGCTGCAGTACGTTTGAATAGCTTAGAAGACAAAGCCCAGTTACAAGTCGATATCGATCAAAGAAAAGCCAGTGCTCTTGGATTAGCCCAAGCAGATATTAGTAATACGCTGTCATCGGCGTGGGGCGGATCTTATATTAACGATTTCATAGATCAGGGACGTGTTAAGCGAGTTTATTTACAAGGAGAGGCAATCTATCGTTCCTTACCCCAAGATATGGGGCAATGGTATGTTCGCGGTGCTACTGGTGAGATGACGCCATTTTCTAGCTTCTCTTCTGTGAAATGGCAGATGGGCCCTCAAATGCTGCAACGCTTTAACGGTCTTTCAGCCGTTCAAATACAAGGCTCTGCGGCAGCAGGTGAGAGTTCTGGTGGGGCTATGGATAAGATGCAGCAGTTAGTTGACCAGCAACAAGGTTTTAATCTTCAGTGGAGTGGGTTGTCTTATCAAGAGAAACTAGCGGGTGGCCAA
Source organism: Acinetobacter sp. 809848 (assembly GCF_000581275.1). NCBI lineage: Bacteria > Pseudomonadati > Pseudomonadota > Gammaproteobacteria > Moraxellales > Moraxellaceae > Acinetobacter > Acinetobacter sp. 809848. The sequence continues at coordinate 67,155 of NZ_JEXG01000019.1, read as the reverse complement.
ACGATCTGGTTATATTTAGCCTCAATCATCTTTATCTTTTTATGTTTGGCAGCACTTTATGAAAGTTGGTCTATTCCTGTCTCTGTCATGCTAGTGATTCCTTTAGGTCTTATTGGGGCTGTAGTGGCTGCAAGTCTGGCAGGTTTTGTTAACGATATTTACTTTCAGGTCGCTATGCTTACCACCATTGGGCTTTCTGCCAAAAATGCCATTTTGATTGTTGAATTTGCGGCAGCCAAGTTAGAGGCTGGTCAGGCATTAATGGACGCTATTATTGAAGGTGCTGGTCAGCGATTACGGCCAATTATTATGACATCTCTGGCTTTTGTTGCAGGTGTTCTTCCATTGGCTGTATCTACAGGAGCAGGGGCTGTTAGCCGAAAAGAAATTGGTATCGCCGTAACTGGTGGGATGATTTCGGGAACTCTACTTTCTATTTTCTTTGTGCCTTTATTTTTTCTTTTAGTTCGTCGTTTAACCAATAAGTTAAACACCAAAAAGGCAAAATGATTTTACAAAACAGAATGTCATTAACAATTAGGCCCTCATGCTATAAATAGCATGAGGGCCTAAAATCTGACTAAAAACTTAGAATGTATTTTGAATAATGACATCGTCGTAAGGAAGTTTGCCCACGCGTGGGTAAGGCTCGGAAGCCGACTTACCAACAGCAATCATTAAACACACCACATGGTCTTCAGGTAAGTTAATGAGCTTCGCCATCGCGTCAAAGTCAAAACCATCCATTGGGCAACTGTCTAAACCATGCTCTTGAGCAAGAAGCATCAAGGTTTGAGCAAAAATACCTGCACTACGCATAACTTCGTCACGTTGGGTTTGTGGACGGTCACGGTAATATTGGTCAATTGCGCCCGCCATAATATTTTGTACTTCTGGAGTCGCGCCATCCCACACACGCTTAGCATCAACTTCCCATGTATTTACTTTTGCACACAACACAATTAGTAATGATGATTCTGTAACTTGTGGTTGATCCCAGGCAATGGTGCGAATTTTTTGTCTTAACTCAGTATCTTCAATGATGACTGGACGCCAATGTTGTAAGTTAAAAGCGCTTGGCGCATTTGCTAAAACTTCTTGTAATAACTGCTTTTTGTTATCGTCAGAAAGTTGAAAAGCAGGGTCGAAGCGTTTAACTGCGCGGCGGTTACGGATGGCATCAATAACATTCATAAGATTTTCCTACTTAAGAGTTGGGTAGCGGTACTCGTTAGTTTTTATAACGTTGGGCTACATCAGCCGAAGAAAAGTTTGGTAGTAATGTGATACGTGATTTTTCAAAATTATTCCATTGATTTTCGTCTTTCAGCACAGGAATTGTGATTGTTTCTTTACGGTCAAAGCCAATCAGGGCTGCATCGACCAAATCATTGACATCCATTAATGGTGGAACTTGGCTTAAGTCGATGCCAGAACGTTCCCAAATTTCGGTTTTAGTAGCAGAAGGCAATACGGCTTGAACATGCACGCCATGATCTTTTAATTCTAAATATAAGCCTTGGCTAAAAAATTGGATGAAAGATTTACTTGCGCCATAAATGGTAGAACCTAATTCAGGGGCTAATCCAAGCACAGAACCTAAATTAATAATGGCACCTTGACCTTTATGTCTAAGTGATTGCGAAATTGCATGAGACAAACGAACAACCGCAGTCATATTTAAAGTAATGAGTTTTTCAATATCTTTAATATTTTGAGTTAAAAAGGTTCCGTTTAGTGCAATGCCTGCGTTATTTACCAAAATTTCAATATCAGCATCGTTTTTGAGTACATCTTCAATTTTACTAATGTCTTGATCGTTTGATAGATCGGCTTGAATGAACTCGACTTGTACGCCGTATTTTTCTTGAAGATCTTTTGAGATTTTATCTAGGCGGTTTGTGTCTCGTGCAACCAAGATTAAGTTATGGCCACGTTGAGCAAATCGGTCTGCATAGACAGAACCAATTCCTGACGAAGCTCCTGTAATAAGTACTTTTGATTGAGCTGACATGTGATGTCTCCACGCTTTGATTTTTAGATGATGTTCATAATCTAAAACATACAAGTTTTGATGTCAATCATAATCAATGTATAATTGTGACGAATAGGTGAATAAAAGTGGGTAGGCCAACATGAAAGTCAGTAAAACTCAGGTAAAAGAAAACCGAGAAAAAATTGTCGATAAGGCGACTCAACTGTTTCGTAGCAAAGGCTACGACGGCGTCGGCATTGCTGAATTAATGTCTAGCGCAGGCTTTACTCATGGCGGCTTTTATAAACATTTCAGCTCTAAAACAGACCTTGTCTCAATTACCGTTAAACATGGACTTGAGCAGGTTTTAAAAAGAATAGAAGGTTTAAACTTAACTCAATTTATTCAGCTTTATGTGTCTCGTACTCATCGAGACAACCGAGATTTGGGCTGCACCTTAACAGCGCTATCTTGTGATGCCGCAAGACAGCCAGACGAAGTAAAAGTCGAATTTGAAGAGGGCATTGAGCAACTTATTCAGTTCATTATGAATGAACGAGCAAAACAAGTTTCTTTAGAAACAGAAGAGTTGAGAAAGCAAGCCATCAATATTCTTGCTCAATCTGTGGGGGCAATTGCCTTGTCTCGCGCATGCCCAGACCAATCTGTGCTTAGCGATGAAATATTGGAAAGCTGTAAAGAGAGTCTTTTAAAGTTAGGCGGTTAAACTTTTTTATCTCTCAAACTGGTTTGGCTAAGCTGAATTAACCTCGCAATATCGACTGTTCTTTCATAAATAAGTTTGGCTGCATGTTCACAGGCTTGTTCTAATGTGATGGGACCATTAGTTAGCGAAAAAGCAGCCGTAACGCCATGCTCATAAAGTGCTTGATAGCCTTGGCCTAAAGTTCCTGCAATCACAATGGCCGGAACGTCATGTGCTTTAGCAATTTGGCTTACCCCAAAAACTGTTTTGCCGCTTAAGGTTTGCTGGTCAAATTTACCTTCACCGGTAATCACCCAATCTGCGTTAGAAATTTTATGCTCAAGCTGATTCAGTTCAGCCACGACTTTAACTCCAGCTTTAAAGTCGGCATTTAAATAACTTTTGGCCGCAAAGCCCAAACCACCAGCAGCACCAGAACCTGCTTCCTCTCGTTTGTCGAAACCTAAAAGTTGCGCAGAGACATCGGCAAAATGAGCAAGCGCTGCATCAAGCATTTGTACTTGAGCAGGAGAAGCCCCTTTTTGTGGACCAAAAATATGTGATGCGCCGTTTGGACCGCAAAGTGGATTGGTCACATCGGCAGCCAGTAAAAACCGCGTGTGCTGAATACGTGAGTCGAAATGTGTTAAATCAATTTTTGATAGGTTACTTAGAGCGAGACCACCTGTGGGTAAAACCTTTTGGTTGGCATCGAGCAAAACAGCACCTAAAGCACTCAGTAATCCTGTGCCGCCATCGTTGGTCGCACTACCGCCCACAGTTAAAATAATGTCTTTTGCACCTGCGTCTAAAGCATCCAGAATGAGCTGGCCTGTTCCAAACGTTGTGCTGTGGCAAGCATCACGCTCAGCCAGTGGAACTAACTGTATGCCGCTGGCTTGAGCCATTTCAATGATGGCGATTTTTTGTTTTTCTAACCATCCCCATTTGGCTTGAACAGGCTGACCTAATGGCCCAACCACAGTTTTTTCACGCCATTGACCATCGCAGACTTCTAAAACAGCTTCAATGGTTCCTTCACCGCCATCTGCCATAGGGCATAAAATCGTTTCTGCATGAGGAAAAACTTCTTGCCATCCTTTGGCAATGGCCTGAGCTACGTTTAAAGCAGATAAGCTGTCTTTAAATGAATCAGGGGCGATCACAACCTTCATAAGTGCTCTAATGTGGATAGATTTTTAATTGTTTTATACTGCTTAGTCCCAAAAAACCATACATAAAGACATGTAAGCATCAATTTTAAAGAGTTTCTCTTCTGTTAAGAATGAAAACTAATAATGTTTTGATCTGTAAAAGGCGGAGTTTCTATCTTTTTAACTCATTGTTTTATATATTTTTCTATAAATAGCGTGGTTGGCTTGAATGATTGTAATTGTAAAAAATATGGCACATATTATAAGAACAGTTGAGCCAGCTTTTTAAAATATGGTGAATAACATACCAAGCGGACTCTACCCCCAAGCTAGACAGCAGCGATTCTTGATATAAGCATAATTAAATTGTGGTTCTATTAGATCTGTTGAATGCCTAAGAAGAATTAAGAGGATGACAAAGTGGATAATTCAGAAGAACAAAAGCACATACAGGAAAATAACGGTTTTGCGCGAATTGAGCCATATACTCATCCTGCTGGCGGGTGGGGCGCACTGCTAAGTGTTGCTCGAAACTTAAAGCGACAAGATATTTTAGGTAAAGGTTCAATTACCTTACTCAACATTAACCAGCCTACAGGTTTTGACTGTCCCGGCTGTGCATGGCCAGAAAAGAAAGATGCTCATGCCTTTAACTTCTGTGAAAATGGTGCAAAAGCAGTTGCCTTTGAAGCAACCAGTAAAACAGTGACTCCTGAATATTTCGCAGGTCATACCGTCAGTTGGCTGTCAGAGCAAAGTGACTTTTTTCTAGAAGACTTGGGCCGCTTAACAGACCCAGTTCGCTATGATGCTGCAACCGATAAATATGTGCCTATTTCATGGGACGATGCATTTAAGCTCATTGCTCAACATTTACATACACTAGACAACCCAGACCAAGCGGCATTTTATACTTCGGGCCGTGCCAGTAACGAAGCAGCATTTTTATATCAATTATTTGTGCGAAGCTTTGGTACAAATAACTTTCCAGACTGCTCGAACATGTGTCATGAAACCACAAGTGTTGGCTTACTTGACTCGATTGGTTTAGGAAAAGGCACAGTTACCCTAGAAGACTTTGACGTAGCCGATGCTATTTTTAGTTTTGGTCATAACCCCGGAACCAACCATCCACGTATGTTAGGTACTTTGCGTGAAGTATCTAAACGTGGCGGCAACATTATTGCGATTAACCCAATTAAAGAGCGAGGTCTTGAGCGTTTCCAAGACCCGCAAGCACCTCTTGAAATGATGACCAATGGTAGTACCCCAATTAGTCGTTATTATTTCCAACCTAAAATTGGGGGCGACTATGCACTCATGTTAGGGATGTTAAAGCACTTAAATGAGTGGGATAAAAAAGCACTTGCCTCAGGTAAACCAAGCGTTTTTGACCGAAACTTTATTGCGGTGAATACCGTTGGTTTCGATGAAATGATTGCTGAGATTGAAAGAACTGAATGGGCAGATATTTATAAACACTCAGGGTTATCGCCTGAACATTTAGAAAAACTCGCCAAACTCTTTTTAGAATCAGAGCGTTCAATTTTCTGTTGGGGAATGGGTATCACGCAACACCGCCACGGCACAGCTAACGTACATATGCTGGCAAATTTATTGTTGGCGCGTGGACAAATTGGCAGACCGGGTGCAGGGCTTTGTCCGGTTCGTGGGCACAGTAACGTGCAAGGCGACCGCACCATGGGCATTAATGAACTGCCTAGCCCTAAACTACTCGACAACATTGACCGCGTATTTGGAATTAAATCACCGAGAAAAAATGGGCATGGTGTCGTTGAAACTATTAAAGCCATGGCAGAAGGTGAGGTCAAAGTCTTTATTGGTTTGGGTGGGAACTTTGCAGTTGCAACGCCTGATACACCATATACCCAAGAAGCACTTAGAAAGTGTAATTTAACCGTTCATGTCGCAACCAAGTTAAACCGTAGCCATTTGGTGTGTGGTAAAGATGCACTTATTTTGCCATGTTTAGGGCGTACCGAAATTGATGAGCAGCTTCATGGCCCACAGGCAATTTCAGTCGAAGATTCAATGAGTAATATTCATTTGTCAGCAGGGCGTAACGCTCCAATTTCTGAAAATATTTTGTCTGAACCAGATATTGTCGCCCGAATGGCCGAAGCAGTGCTTCCAGACAGCCAAATTAAGTGGAAGTGGTATATCGAAAGTTATGACCGTATCCGTGACTCTATTGCCGATGTGTTTGATGAGTTCCATGACTTTAATTTACGTGTCTATAAACCAGGTGGATTCCACCTCGAACATCCGGCCAATCAGCACATCTGGAATACAAAAAGTGGTAAAGCGCAGTTTATGATTACACCGCTGAGTGAGGTCTATGCCGATAAAGAAAATCAGTACGCTGCCGCATATACCGACAGTAAGGTTTATACCTTAATGACCACGCGTTCTCATGATCAATACAACACCACTCTATATGGTCTAGATGACCGCTATCGTGGGGTCTTTGGGCAACGCCGTGTGTTATTTATGAACCAAGCTGATATTGATGAAGCTGGTTTTGAAGCAAACCAATGGGTTGATATTGAAAGTGTTTTCTCGGATGGTGTGAAGCGGATCGTGCATAGTTTCCGTATTGTGCCGTACAACATTCCGCGCGGCAGCTTGGCGGCTTACTATCCGGAAACCAATCCTTTGGTGGCATTAAGCAGTCACGATAAATATGCCAAGATTCCTGCTTCAAAAAGTGTTCCTGTGATTTTGCATCCCGGAAATGCACCTGAGCATTTTAACTTGGCAACGGCAGTTGCGCCTGAAGACGCTGATAAGAAAGTAAGTAACCTTTAATCAAAGGCAATATTAAAAAATGTCATCCAAACAAATGGCGCTCTAAACAAGCGCCATTTTGAAATAAAGGAAATAATTTTGACACCACATTCTTATGGGGTTGAAACATTACCAGTACAGCGGTTTAACAAAACCGACTCTGAAAATGTTTTAGATCATATTGTGCAAGAGTACCCAATCGCCTTGGTGTATAACGGAATTTCGCATGCGGTGATGATGGCGACACCAACAGATGTCGAATTATTTGCCAAAGGTTTTAGTCTCTCGGAAGGAATTTTAACTAGCTTAAAAGAGCTATATGCGCTTGATCTACATCAAAATGAGTTGGGCATTACGGTGGAAATGACCATTTCATCGAGAGCATTTGCTGCCTTAAAAGAACACCGCCGCATGATGGTAGGGCGTACAGGATGTGGTTTGTGTGGAATTGAGAGTTTAGAACAGTTTCAGTTAGATGCTCCCAAAATTACAACACATGCATCAAAAATTTGGCTTGAGCAAATTCCGAGTGCCATTTCTCATTTAAAAGCCCAGCAAGAAATTACCGCTTTAACGGGTGGGGCACATGCCGCAGCATGGGTGGTTGACGGTCAAATCGTGGCTTTATTTGAAGATGTAGGGCGACATAATGCCCTAGACAAATTACTCGGTTATTTAGCGCAACAAAACTACGACACCAGTTTAGGTTTTGTGGTGATGACCAGTCGGGCAAGTTATGAACTGATACGAAAATGTGCTCAGCTAAACATCAGCCTATTGGCATCAATTTCAGCGCCTACCAGCATGGCTATTCAATTAGCCAAACAATCTGGCCTGACTTTGGCAAGTTTTTGTAGGGGAGACAGATTTGTTTTATATACAGAAATTTAAAATATATTGTTCAAGATGATGTGCCTAAAATAAAGCTCATTTGACATTTCTTTGGCTTTTAAGCTAAGGATAGGTTTTATGGATTATTATAAAACTCTAAAGGTTCAGAGTCTGTCCAAATGTCTTGGTTACAATCAATAAAAGAATGGGCAAAACGTCTAAAGAAACAAATTATTATGCTTTGGTTTGCCTCAAGGCATCCTCAAATGCCGTGGTTACCCAAAATTATTGCTGTGGTGGCTGTGGCGTATGCTTTTAGCCCCATCGACTTAATCCCCGATTTTATTCCTATTTTGGGCTTTATTGATGATGCCATCATTTTACCAACGCTGATTTGGTTAGCAGTCCATTTTACGCCTCAACAAGTCATTTTCGATGCAGAACAACAATCTGAAGAATGGTTGGATGAACATGAAAAACGACCAAAAAACTATTTGGTTGCCGTACTCATTATTTTAATTTGGCTCACACTCGCGGTCATGGCTTACTTTTATTTTGGTGGTGGGTTGTAACTAAACTGAGTCTTGAGACCCTATACTAATTTATACCCTTAACATTGTGCTTTGCTACAACTCAAAGGATAATAACGTTTTTATAAGCTATGGGTTGCAGACAATGAAAATCGTCGCAGATGAAAATTTGGCGTTTACCGATTACTTTTTTTCTGAGTTTGGCGATATTCAACACAAAGCAGGGCGTACTTTAACCCATGCAGATGTAAAAGATGCTGAAGCTTTGTTAGTCCGTTCGGTTACTGCGGTTAACGCAGGTTTAATTGAAAATACAGCATTAAAATATGTGGGCAGTGCCACAATCGGGACCGATCATTTAGATATTGCAGCGTTAGAAAAACAAGGAATTACGTGGGCCAATGCGGCTGGTTGTAATGCCCAAGCGGTTGCTGAATATGTCATTACTGCTTTACTTCATTTAGATGCCAACCTTTTAGAACAACAAGAAAAATTTACCCTAGGCATTGTCGGTCTTGGCAACGTCGGTAAGCGCTTGGCTTATATGGCCCAGTTGTTGGGCTGGAACGTAATTGGCTTTGACCCATATGTGAAACTAGACACAATTGAAAATGTAAGCTTAGAAACTCTGTTGCAACAAGCCAATGCCATTTCAATTCATGTGCCGCTTACAAAAAACGGTGAACATCCGACATATCATTTGTTTGATGAAAAAGCTTTTGCAGCGCTTCAACCTGACACGATTTTAATTAATAGTGCACGTGGTCCAGTCGTGAAAGAAGCCGCTTTAATGGAAGATATTCAGCGTACCCAGCGTAAAGTGGTGCTTGATGTATTTGAGCATGAACCAGTCATATCAGAAGAACTTATAGACATGTTGGCTTTAGCAACACCGCATATTGCTGGTTATAGCCTTGAAGGAAAAGCCCGCGGTACACAAATGATTTATGAAACGTTTTGCCAAAAATTTGGATACGACATTAATAAGCGTTTTGAAACTCAGCTACCTGCATGCGAAGACTATTTTTCAGGACATGATTTAAAAGCAGTGTTAAAGCAAAAACTATCTCAAATTTATGATATTGCTCAAGATGATGCCAACATTCGTGCCTGCATTAAAGAGGGCAAAGTAGAGCAAAAAGCATTTGATTTATTACGTAAGAATTATCCGCTGCGCCGTGAATGGGCAGCACATGGGGGACCACAGGCATGAGTTTAAGCTATCAACCTACTTGTTCAATTGATGCCTTAAAAGCTCGTGCGAAGCTCTATACCCAAATTCGTCAGTTTTTTGCTGAACGTGGTGTCATGGAAGTCGAAACACCGATCGTTTCACAGGCAGGTGTCACCGATGTGCATTTAGCTTCAGTTCAGGCTTTGCGTCATATTAATGGCAAATTGCAAACTCAATATTTACAGACTTCACCAGAGTTTGCCATGAAGCGTTTATTGGCGAGCGGTAGTGGACCGATTTACCAGATTTGTAAGGTTTTTCGAGATGATGAACACGGGCGTAAACACAACAGTGAATTTACTATGCTTGAATGGTATCGCCCCGGTCTAGACTTAAAAGCGTTAATGCATGAAACAGCCGATTTATTGCAAACCTGTTTGCAGCATCGTTTTGGTGAAGTTCGTCCATTTATTTTAAGTTATAAGCATGCCTTTCAAGATCGTCTTGATATCAACCCTTTGCAGGCAACTTTGAAACAACTCAAAGATACGGCAAATCGTGTGGGGTTAAATCTCGACTTGGGCGATGATCGCCTAGCTTATATGGATTTGTTATTTTCTCATTTTGTTGAACCAAGTTTAGGTTTTGATGCTCCAGTTTTTTTAACTGACTTTCCACCAGAAATGGCCTCTTTGGCAAAAGTGAAAGTCGATGAAGATGGGGAAGAGGTCGCGGCGCGTTTCGAGGTTTATATTGAAGGCTTAGAGCTAGCCAATGCCTACGATGAATTGCTTGATGCAGACGTGTTACGTTCACGCTTTGAAGCAGATAATGCAGAGCGGGCTAAGCAAGGGCTTCATGTTATGCCTTTAGATGAGCATCTGTTAGCAGCATTGCCTCATATGCCGGAATGTTCAGGTATCGCTTTAGGTATAGACCGTTTACTCATGGTTGCAACAGATCAGGTCAAAATTGAAAAAGTAGTGACCTTTCCTGCAGAAATTGCTTAAAAGCTGACAAATAAAAAAGCCACAATATTGTGGCTTTTTTATTTAGGGTTTATTCAGCTTAAGCTTGTTGAATACCTGCAACAACCCAGTCTTGTTGAGAGCCAGCAGGCTTAACAAAGTGCCAGATTTCGGTAAACGGTTGTGGCAAGCTGTTTAGGTCTTCACTTACTGTACCAGTGAAACGTACACTTACTACGTATTGACCATTTTCAGTCGCACTGTCTACAACCATCGCATTCAAGTTACTAAATTCAGCAACGTCTTGATCTTGGTTTTCCATGATGTCGTTATACATAGAACTATAAAGTTCTGGTGTTAAGTAACGGCGAATTTCTTCAATGTTACTTGCAGTATTCATCGATTGGATGTGATTAAAACGTTGACGTGCAATACGTAAGAACGCAGCTGGTTCACTACCATCTGGAAGTTGATTGCCATTGCTCGTGGTTACACCACCAAAAGGTGCTTGCGTTGCTGCACCGCCACCCACAGATTGACCAAAGATATTTGTATTATCGCCAGCATTACGTGGAGCTGCTTGTGGCGCAGCAGAACGGCCAAATGGGTTTTGACCGTTACTATTTGGTGCGTAAGGGTTGTTACCTGCTAATTTTTTTTTTGATCCCAATTTACGGAATACAAAGAAAGCAAGAGCTGCGGCAAGCAATACCCAAATCCAACCTGGGATTCCACCTTTTTTCTCTTCTTGAGCTTGCGCCTGAGTGGCTTGCTGCTCAGTTGATGTCGGTTTCTCATCAGCTAAAGCATTTGCTGCAACAGCACCTACGGCAGCACCAGCCACACCAGCTGCAACCATTGAACCAACGCCTGGACCAGATTTCTGAGGCGCTGTAGTGGTTTGTTGAACTGGAGTCACTTGACGAGGTTGTTGATAAGACTGGCTTGAAGTAGTCGAACGTGCCATACCGTGGCTTTTACCACCACCTGCACGTTTAGCTTCAGCAAGAGGAGAAATTGCTAAAGCAGCCATTAAAATACCGGTAATCAAGCCACGCTGGTGTACTTCCATAGGAAATTCCTGTTTAAAGTTAATTTGTAATAGTATTTATGCAGGCTTTTACTCTAAATTTCAACTATAAAAGTATGTTTTTTTATGTCAATTCATCACTGAGTTGCATAGCTTCTGTCAATGCTTCATGCAAGCGCGCAACAGCAATAACTTGTACGCCTGGAATTGCCTTTTGAGGGGCGTTTCCTCTTGGTAAAATGACATATTTAAAGCCATGTTTTGCTGCTTCTTTTAAGCGCTCCTGACCGTTAGGAACAGGGCGAATTTCACCAGAAAGACCAACTTCACCAAAAACTGCAAGCTGTTGGGGCAACGCTTTAGTACGTAAACTTGAAGCACATGCAAGTAAAACAGCCAAATCAGAACCTGTTTCGGTAATTTTTAAGCCACCTACAATGTTGACGTATACATCTTGTCCAGTGGTTTGCACCCCACCATGACGATGCATTACAGCAAGCAACATGTTCAAACGGTTTTGTTCAAGACCAAGTGCAACACGTCGTGGTTGTCCTTGAGCATCATCAACTAAAGCTTGTACTTCGACCAAAAGAGGGCGAGTTCCTTCACGGCTAATCATGACAATTGAACCGGGAATCGCTTCATCATATCGACTTAAGAAAATAGCGGAAGGATTGGCCACTTCACGTAAGCCTTTATCAGTCATGCCAAATACGCCAAGTTCATTCACTGCACCAAAACGGTTTTTAACAGCACGAATCATGCGATAGCGAGAATCCGATTGACCTTCAAAGTAAAGTACGCAGTCCACCATATGCTCTAAAACACGCGGACCTGCCAGTGCACCTTCTTTGGTCACATGGCCAACAATGAATAGCGCTGTGCCACTATTTTTTGCATAACGGGTTAATAAAGCAGCAGATTCACGAATTTGTGAAACACCACCCGGAGCAGATTGGAGAGTTTCTGTATAAAGTGTTTGAATCGAATCTAGAATAGCGACTACAGGTTTTTCTTGTTCTAAAACCTCACAAATGCGTTCTACACAGGTTTCAGCCATGACTTTTAATTGGTCAGTTGGCAGATCAAGACGTTGCGCACGAAGCGCCACCTGAGATAAAGATTCCTCACCCGTAATATAAAGTGCAGAGCTTTTTGCGCTTGCCATGTGCGTTGCGGTTTGCAAAAGAATGGTTGATTTACCAATACCGGGGTCACCACCAATCAGCACCACAGAACCTGTCACCAAACCGCCGCCAAGCACTCGGTCAAATTCGCTAATGCCTGTAGGTAAGCGGGTTTCATGAGAAACGGAAACTTTATTTAGTGTTGTAATATTAGCAACTTGTCCAGCATAGCCCCCAATTTTAGGACGTGCACGGTGAGCAGTGGTTGGCTCAAGTTTAACTTCAGTCAGAGAATTCCATTCACCACACTCTGAGCATTGACCAGCCCATTTAAGATGATCGGCACCACATTGCTCGCAACGGTAAACAGTTTTGACTTTGCTCATAAAAAATTGAAATTTTGCTCAATATTATATAAATATAGTTCTTAGGAAGTTCTTCGTTCTTGTTTCCAGAAATTATCATAAAAGATAATGAGGAAATTTGAAGGGATCTTTTAAGGAACTAATAAGGGAAAGACACCAAAAATAACACGATATTGGATTTTTACAAGTCAGATAAAGTTTGTTTTCAGTGGATATAAAAAATCTAATCTATTCCCCAAGGACGGTGTTTTTACTGGAGTATGTATCTAGCTGTTTATTATAGATATGGCATGGATATTGCTGAAGTGAAAACGAACAAAATAATATGAGTATTGTATTTTAAAAATACAAAAGGTTGATATCTATGAGTGCAGCAGAAATTGTTGATTGGATTAATGGCATTATTTGGAGTAAGGCACTTATTTACCTGTGCTTAGGCGCGGGTTTATTTTTTTCTATTTTGACAAGATTTGTTCAAGTGCGTCAAATGAAGGAAATGGCCAGACTATTAATAAAAGGTACTTCTTCAGAACAGGGGATTTCATCATTTCAAGCCTTAGCTGTTTCATTATCGGGACGAGTAGGTGTAGGTAATATTGCGGGTGTAGCGGCAGCAATTGGCTTTGGTGGGCCCGGTGCTGTCTTTTGGATGTGGTTGGTTGCATTTTTAGGAGCAAGCACGGCATATGTAGAATCAACTTTAGGTCAAATCTATAAAGTCGAATATCAAGGGCAATATCGTGGTGGTCCTGCTTTTTATTTTGACAGAGGGCTAGGACAGCGTTGGTTAGGCATCGTATTTGCTATAGCAGCAATTATTTCTTGTGGTTTGTTCTTACCGGGAATTCAAGCAAATGCAGTAGGTAAGGCATTTACACAAATTACAGGTGAAGGGGCAATTATTTTTGGTGATATTGGCCTGTTTAAAATTGTAGCACTTGTGGTGATTGTTGGTTTACTCGCTATCATTATTTTTGGTGGTATTAAACGGATTGCACGTTTTGCTGAATTCGTTGTTCCTTTTATGGCAGCTGGTTATATTCTAATGGCTGTTGTTATTGTGATTGCGAATATTCACGAGCTACCTGGTGTAATCAAATTAATTTTTGAAGATGCTTTTTCTCCTATGGCGGGTCTTGGTGCTGCAATCGGTTGGGGGGGAAAACGTGGTGTTTATTCAAATGAGGCAGGGCAAGGAACAGGGCCACACGCAGCAGCTGCAGCAGAAGTTCAACACCCAGCTCAACAAGGTTTTGTACAGGCATTCTCGATTTATGTCGATACATTATTCGTCTGCTCTGCAACAGCATTTATGATTTTAATTACAGGTATGTATAACGTACAAGGTACATTAGAAGCTGGTCATTTTATTGTACAAAATGTTGGCGCTACTGTGGAACTAGGTTCCCCTGCTTTTACCCAAATGGCAGTGAGTACAATGTTTGGTAATTTTGGCCAAATCTTCGTGGCGTTGGCTGTGTTCTTCTTCGCTTTTACAACAATCGTTGCGTATTACTATATTGCTGAAACTAACATTACTTATCTAAGCTATATTACTAAATCTCCATCGTTATTATTTGTGACTAAGTGCTTTATTATTCTCTCTGTATCTTATGGGGTTTTAAGTGCAACCGGTTATATATGGGGTATTGGTGATATTGGTGTCGGTTTAATGGCATGGATTAATATTGTCGGAATTATTGTGACTTATTTTGTATGGAAGCCAACAATTAAAGCTCTTAAAGATTATGAAGCGCAGCAAAAAGCTGGAGTAACAGAGTACACATTTGACCCTGTTAAATTAGGAATTAAAAATGCGACATTCTGGGAAGAAAGATTGAAGAATAAACAAAAGTAAATTTTTCAAAAGATAAATTTATTTCCTGATCCTTAATCGAAAAGGCTATCTCACTGGTAGCCTTTTTATATATGCGAAAGTTAAGCAAGTACGACAAAAGTTGACTTGAGAGTCCGTTGTATTGCAGTGGGCTTGTGCGTATTATCGGCCCTAATTGTATGTAGCTTGGAATCATCAGCAATACAGACAAAATTGGTTAGCTGAAAAGTTGTCAAAAAATATACATTTAAAAGATACCTGCAAATGGTGCGATATCGTCTTTTTGATTTGAATTTAGCTAACGGACTAAAAAAATTACTGGAGTGTATTTATCAAATGTCGAATCAAAATCTGAGCGAGCCTCATGAACAAGGTGAGCTCCATCGAAGCCTCTCCAATCGGCATTTACAGCTGATCGCGATTGGTGGTGCAATTGGGACCGGATTATTTATGGGATCAGGCAAAACAATTAGCCTTGCTGGTCCGTCGATCTTATTCATTTATTTGATTATTGGTGTGATGGTGTTTTTTGTCATGCGTGCGCTTGGCGAATTACTTCTTTCAAACCTTGCCTATAAATCATTTATTGACTTCACAACAGATTTAATCGGTCCATGGGCAGGTTATTTTGTAGGGTGGACGTACTGGTTATGTTGGATCACGATTGGTATCGCTGACCTCTCTGCAATTATCTACTACTTACAGTTCTTCAATAATGGTTTACCTTTCTCGCCTGTCGAAGGGGCGATGATCAGTGTTGCCGCGATTGTATTTATTATGGGTTTAAACCTATTAACCGTACGTCTATTTGGTGAGTTAGAGTTCTGGTTTGCGCTCATTAAGATTCTTGCGATTATTATTTTAATCGCTGTGGGTCTATGGATGATCTTTACAGGCTTTACCTCAAGTACAGGTGAAGTTGCATCATTTACTCATCTTTGGGCTAACGGTGGCTTCTTCCCAACAGGTGTACATGGTTTCTTGGCAGGCTTCCAGATTGCAATCTTTGCTTTTGTTGGTGTGGAACTTGTGGGAACAACGGCTGCGGAAACGAAAGATCCAGCACGTAACTTACCAAAAGCAATTAACTCAATTCCAATCCGTATCATTATTTTCTACGTATTGGCATTGTTGATTGTGATGTCTGTAACACCTTGGAATAAAATTGATCCAGCGATCAGTCCATTTGTAAACTTGTTTAGTCAAGCAGGTGTGGCAGCAGCAGCCATCCTGATGAACTTGGTGGTATTGTCATCAGTGATGTCATCAATGAACAGTGGTGTCTTCTCAACAAGCCGTATGTTATTTGGTTTATCTCGTGAAGATCAGGGGCCAAAAGCTTTTGGTAAGCTTAACAGACGTGCAGTACCTGCAAATGCACTGTATTTCTCTGCTGCGTGTTTATTGTTAGGTGCAGCATTACAGTATTTTGTACCAAATACAGTTGAAGCATTTACGCTTGCAACAACACTTTCAACGATTCTCTTCATCTGCGTGTGGTTGCTTATTATTTGGAGTTACATCCGTTATTACACCACGCGTCCTGAACTGCATGCCAAATCAACATTTAAATTGCCGGGTGGCTTATTTACATGTTGGATCACGATTATTTTCTTTATTGGTATGATTTACGTATTGTCTTTAGAGCCAGACACTTTTAAAGCGCTTAAAGTCAGCCCAATTTGGTTTGTTATTTTGATCATTGGTTATTTCTTCTTCTATAAACCACGTCATAAAAAATAATTAAATTTATTTGGTTATGATGAAACGCTGGCTGAAAAGCTGGCGTTTTTTATGCATATTGTTTTTCTATTCAAGTTTACTCTTTAGCCGCTTGCCTGATCACGGTATACTGCATCGAATTGTTTAAATCAGGTGCTCAGATGCGTCGTGTCATTTGCCTCATCAGTTTATTGAGCAGCAGTATTTTGCTTAGCGCTTGCGGTCAGTCAGGAGCATTGCAGCTACCTTCTGATCCAAATTATGACAAACGTGCAAAATACTTGCTCTATCGTAATAAAGAACAGAAACAAGTTGTGCAACAAGATGAACAGGCTGAACAGTCAGTCGAATCATCAGCAGCTCAACCACAAACTACATCACCTTAAGCTTTGAAATAAGGACATCTTCATGAGTTTCACCCGCATTAATGGAGTATTGCATGCAGAGCAATGTTCTATGGAGCAGCTTGCGCAGCAATTTGGCACACCTTTGTATGTTTATTCAAAAGCAGCTTTTGAAAAACATTACTTAGATATGGACCGTGCTTTTGATTTTATTGATCATCAAATCTGTTTTGCGGTGAAATCTAACTCAAATATAGCTGTTCTTAATGTGTTGGCAAAACTTGGTGCTGGTTTTGATATCGTATCAGGTGGTGAACTTGCACGCGTTTTAAAAGCGGGTGGAGACGCATCTAAAGTTGTTTTTTCTGGTTTAGGTAAAACTGAAGCCGATATCGAAACATCGTTAAATGTAGGCATTGCTTGCTTTAACGTAGAGTCTTATGCAGAACTAGACCGTCTTCAAAAAGTTGCAGCTCGTCTAGGCAAAAAAGCGCCGATTTCTTTACGTGTAAATCCAGACGTAGATGCAAAAACTCATCCTTATATTTCAACAGGCTTAAAAGAAAATAAATTTGGTATTCCAAGTGATACCGTTTATGAAACTTATCAATATGCTGCATCTTTACCAAACCTTGAAATTATTGGAATTGACTGCCACATCGGTTCGCAATTAACCGAGACTAAACCATTCGTTGATGCTTTAGATCGTGTCATGTTGATGATCGAAGAACTAAAAAAACTTGGTATTACTCTTAAACACATTGATATCGGTGGCGGGTTAGGTGTTTGTTATAAAGATGAAACACCGCCAAGTGTTGAAGAATATGCCAACTCAATGAAACCTGCTTTAGAAAAGTTAGGTCTCAAGGTTTATATGGAACCAGGTCGTAGCATTAGTGCAAATGCAGGTGTGCTTCTAACAAAAGTTGATTTGCTCAAGCCAACGAGCCACCGTAACTTTGCCATTATTGATGCTGCAATGAATGATTTAATTCGCCCTGCTTTATATGAAGCTTGGATGGATATCCAACCTGTGGTGACAAGTTCAGATACTGAAGAAAAAACTTGGGATCTTGTTGGAGCAATCTGTGAAACAGGTGACTTCATTGGTAAAGATCGTTCATTGGCTTTAAAAGAAAATGACTTGTTGGCTGTTCTTGGCGCTGGTGCTTATGGTTTTGTAATGAGTTCAAATTACAACACACGTGGCCGTGCCGCAGAAGTGATGGTGTCAGGCGATAAAGCCTATTTGATTCGTGAGCGTGAAACGGTTGAATCCCTGTGGGAAAATGAACGCTTGTTGCCTGAGGAGTAAATGAAATGTTGTTAGAATTTACTAAAATGCATGGCCTAGGCAACGACTTTATGGTGGTTGATCTAATCAGCCAACGTGCCTATTTGGATACAGAAACAATTCAACGCTTAGCCGATCGTCATTTTGGCATCGGTTTTGATCAACTTTTAATTGTTGAACCACCAGATTTACCGGAAGCAGATTTTAAATATCGTATTTTTAATGCAGATGGTTCTGAAGTTGAACAATGTGGTAACGGAGTACGCTGTTTTGCTCGTTTTGTACATGAGCGCCATTTAACAACTAAAACAAGTATTACTGTCCAAACCAAAGCAGGTATTGTAAAACCTGAGTTGGGACAAAATGGTTGGGTTCGCGTCAATATGGGCTACCCAAAGTTCTTGCCGAATGAAATTCCATTCATTGCAGAACAACCAGAAGCTTTATATACACTTGAGTTAGCTAACGACCAGAACATTAATATTGATGTGGTCAATATGGGCAATCCTCACGCTGTCACTATTGTTCCAGATGTATTAACTGCTGATGTTGCTGGCATTGGTCCACAAGTTGAGTCACATAAACGTTTCCCTGAACGTGTTAATGCTGGCTTTATGCAAGTAATTGATGAAAAACATATTCGCTTACGTGTATTTGAGCGTGGCGTAGGTGAAACACTTGCATGCGGTACAGGGGCTTGTGCTGCTGCTGTAAGTGGTATGCGCCGTGGCTTACTTGCGAACTCAGTTGAAGTTGAGCTTGCTGGTGGTAAGTTACAAATCGAATGGCAAGAAGGCGATGTGGTCTGGATGACTGGTCCAACAACTCATGTTTATGATGGGCGTTTGGATTTACGTTATTTCCAAGGTTAATAGCATTACCTAAATAGAAGCCTCTTTTCATCAGCTAAAGTGATAAAAGAGGCTTTCTTTTATATGTATAATAATATTTGATTTAATTATCTTTTACTCAAAGCTAATTTCAAAGCAAACAACACAAAAATACTGCCAGTAATTCGGTCCATATATTTCACAAATTTAGGTTGCTTAAGATAACGTGACAGTGGTTGCATAGTCAAAATTAATAAAGTTGACCATAACATTCCAATCACCACATGAATCATTACCAGTCCCATCACCCAAGTAACTGCTGATGCTTGTGGTGGAATAAACTGTGGAAGAAATGAAATATAAAAAATACCAACTTTGGGATTAAGTAAATTACCCAAAAAGCCTTTAATAAACCAATTTTGTGAAGGAGAGGTATTTGAACTATTCTCTTGAATATCTGCAAGTTGGCTACGTGGTTTTAAAATCATATTTAAACCTAACCATGCTAGATAAGCTGCTCCCATCCATTTTAGAATATTAAAAGCGAGATCAGATGCCATGAGCAAAGCACCTAGACCACAGGCAACCACAATTCCCCATACAATACAGCCAAGGCTAATGCCGACAGCTGCTTGAAACGCTTTCGATTTACCTTCAAGTGTTGCTGTACGAATAATTAAAGTCGTATCTAAACCAGGGGTCAGTGTAAGTAAGGTAATCGCAATTAAATAAGGAATGAGTATGGTGGTCATGGCAGCAAGGTCCAATGAATACTTGGTTTAAATTGTAATATATAAATTAGATCAGCATTAGGTTGTGCGGTATCAAATTTTCATGATCACATAGTTTTTGATACACTCAAAAAAATGAGCAAATAAATGGAGAGCAATTTGGATTTTGCATTACAACTGCTCTCAATGTGGTTAAAAGAAAGAAAAATACAGAATCAATCTGAGCACACGATTACTGCTTATGAACGGGATGTTAAAAGCTTTCTTGAGTTCTGCGAGCACAAACAACTAGATTTGAGAAATATTGAAGCTTCAGATTTAAGAGAGTACTTAGCGCAGCGTGTCGAACAGGACCAGTTAAGTTCAAGTAGCATGCAACGTCATCTCACCTCAATTCGTCAATTTATGAAGTGGGCTGAACAAGGTAAATATCTAGAAATTAATCCTACCGACGATTTTAAGTTAAAACGCCAACCTAGACCTTTGCCCGGCATGATCGACATAGAAACGGTTAATCAAATTTTGGATCAACCTATGCCAGAAAAACCGGTTGATCAGCAATTGTGGTTAAGAGATAAAGCCATGCTTGAGTTACTTTACTCAAGTGGTTTACGTTTGGCTGAATTACAGGGTTTAACAGTTAAGGATGTAGATTTTAATCGCCAACTTGTTCGTATTACAGGTAAAGGAAATAAAACACGTATAGTACCATTTGGGAAAAAAGCAAAAGAAAGCCTATTGAACTGGTTGAAAGTTTATAAAATTTGGAAAGGACATTTTGATCAAAACGATTCTGTCTTTATTTCCTTACGAGGAGGGGCGCTCACTCCAAGGCAAATTGAAAAACGAGTGAAGCTTCAGGCACAAAGAGCAGGTGTAAATGTCGATTTACATCCACATTTACTCAGACATTGTTTTGCTAGCCATATGCTATCGAGTAGCGGTGACTTGCGTTCAGTACAAGAAATGCTAGGCCATAGTAATTTATCTACAACACAAATTTATACCCATATTGATTTCGATCATTTGGCTCAAGTGTATGATCAAGCCCATCCAAGGGCACATAAAAGCTAAAAGTTAAAAAATAGACTCAATCAAAGATAATTAAATTGAGATGTTTTAGGTGAATGTAGAGATCATTTGGATTTTTTTACAAATTTGTTTAAGAGAAATAAGGGAAACTACCCAATTGACAATTTTGATCTTTGAGTATTTTGTGGACGACTGGGTCTAAAAAACGTCGGATTTATGGTGTTTAAAAGTAATGTTATGTTTCTAGCTAATATGCTAAATAAGATAAAAAGATACTAAAAATCAATGTATAAAATAGAGTTTAAAAAGAATAAAATAGGCCCTCATAGCAGTCTAAAATTTTTTTATGAACTGATGATTTCATTTTTTTTGTGCTGTTCCAGAAAATTGTGACTTGACCGAAATGCCAAACACATTGCAAGATAGGGTACCTAAAAAATTTTAATTGAAGAGTTAATATACTTTTCTCAACATTTACTTTTGCTAGAACAGCCGAGGATTACATGAAGGCTCTTGTTGCTGTAAAACGCGTGGTTGATGCCAACGTTAAAGTTCGTGTTAAGCCGGACAATAGTGGGGTTGACCTTACCAACGTAAAAATGTCAATTAACCCATTTTGTGAAATCGCAGTGGAAGAAGCGGTTCGCTTAAAAGAAAAAGGAACAGTATCAGAAATCGTTGTTGTTTCTGTTGGTCCTAAAGAAGCTCAAGAACAAATCCGTTCTGCAATGGCTCTAGGCGCAGACCGTGGTATTTTGGTTGAAACTACTGATGAAATTGGCGCTTTAGAAGTTGCTAAAATTTTAAAAGGTGTTGTTGAAGCTGAAAAACCAGAACTTATCCTTCTTGGTAAACAAGCAATTGATGATGACTCTAACCAAGTAGGTCAAATGCTTGGTGCATTATTAGGTGCTGGTCAAGGTACATTCGCTTCTGAAGTGAAAGTTGATGGCGGTAAAGTACAAGTGACTCGTGAAGTTGACGGTGGTTTACAAACTGTTGAACTTACACTTCCTGCAATCATCACGACTGACTTGCGTTTGAACGAGCCACGTTATGCAGCATTGCCTAACATCATGAAAGCTCGTAAGAAGCCACTTGATACAAAATCTCCTGCGGATTATGGCGTTACAGCTGGTACTAAGCTTAAAACTGTTAAAGTTGAAGCTCCAGCAGAACGTAAAGCTGGCGTACAAGTGAAATCTGTAGATGAGCTTGTTGAAAAATTGAAAAATGAAGCGAAAGTGATCTAATACGGAAGGATAAAATCATGAGTATTTTAGTTATCGCTGACCACAACAACCAAGTACTTAACGGTGCTACTTTAAACGTTGTTGCTGCAGCACAAAAAATCGGTGGTGATATTACTGTATTAGTTGCTGGTTCTGGTGCTCAAGCAGTTGCTGATGCTGCTGCTAAAGTTGCTGGTGTAAGCAAAGTTTTACTTGCTGACAACGCTGCTTATGCAAACCAATTAGCTGAAAACGTAGCTGGCTTAGTTGCTGACTTGGCTAAAGGTTACAAATACGTTTTAGCTGCTTCTACAACAACTGGTAAGAACATTCTTCCACGTGTTGCTGCTCTTCTTGATGTAAGCATGATCACAGATATTATTTCTGTTGAATCTGCGAACACATTCAAGCGTCCTATCTACGCTGGTAACGCGATTGCAACTGTTCAATCTGACGAAGCAATCATTGTGGGTACTGTTCGTGGTACAGCATTTGATCCAGTAGCTGCTGAAGGTGGTTCTGCTGCGGTTGAAGCAGTAAGTGAAGCGAAAGATGCAGGTATTTCTCATTTTGTATCTGAAGAAATCGTTAAGCTTGATCGTCCAGAATTAACTGCGGCTCGCATCGTAGTTTCTGGTGGTCGTGGTGTAGGTTCTGGTGAGAACTACCATAAAGTACTTGATCCATTAGCTGACAAGCTCGGTGCAGCACAAGGTGCTTCACGTGCAGCAGTTGATGCGGGCTTTGTACCTAACGATTTCCAAGTTGGTCAAACTGGTAAAATCGTTGCACCTGAGCTTTATGTTGCTGTAGGTATTTCTGGTGCGATCCAGCATTTAGCTGGTATGAAAGATTCTAAAGTTATTGTTGCAATCAACAAAGACGAAGAAGCGCCAATCAACAGTGTTGCTGACTACTGGTTAGTTGGTGATTTGAACACTGTAGTACCAGAATTGGTATCTAAACTTTAATCTTTACTGATTAAAGCTAAAAAACCCTTAGTTTTTACTAGGGGTTTTTTTATTATGGATAGTGTCCTGAAATGTATAACTGAGACTTTTATCTCATTTGAGGTTTGATTTTTATAGAATAAAAATCACATAGTTTTACGAAGATGAAAAGATGCCTGTTATGGCGATATGATAAGAATAATATGCAATTAAATTATACAAATATCACCAGATTGGCGGTGTAGATTCCGCACATTACACAGTGCTTTTATGCTATAGTATACAGCTATATTTTTTTCGATTTTAGTTCAGTTTCCGGAACTAAATTTTTTGCAAGATCAAGACATATAAGCGGATGGAAATTTCTATCTGTAAGAAGGAGTATGCATGAGCGTATCGGAAATCCGACCGATTGCCATTGAGGACGAACTCAAGCATTCATATTTAGATTACGCGATGAGTGTAATCGTATCTCGTGCATTGCCGGATGTGAGAGACGGTCTTAAACCTGTTCACCGTCGTGTGCTTTATGCCATGCACGAATTGGGCAATGACTATAACAAAGCCTACAAGAAATCTGCGCGTGTTGTTGGGGACGTAATCGGTAAATATCACCCTCATGGTGACTCAGCTGTTTATGAAACCATTGTACGTATGGCTCAGGACTTTAGCTTACGTTATTTATTGGTAGATGGTCAGGGTAACTTCGGTTCGATTGATGGTGATAGCGCAGCTGCAATGCGTTATACCGAAGTCCGTATGACTAAGCTTGCACACGAGCTTCTTGCAGATCTAGAAAAAGACACGGTTGATTGGGAAGATAACTACGACGGTTCTGAGCGTATTCCTGAAGTACTTCCGACACGTGTTCCTAACTTGTTAATTAATGGTGCTGCTGGTATTGCCGTAGGTATGGCAACCAACATGGCACCGCATAACATGACAGAAGTTGTGAATGCGTGCTTAGCCTATGCTGACAATCCGAACATCTCGATTGAAGGATTGATGGAATACATTACGGGTCCTGATTTCCCTACAGGCGGTATTATTTACGGTAAATCAGGTATTGTTGATGCCTACCGTACAGGTAAAGGCCGCTTACACATTCGTGGTAAGTACCATTTCGAAGAAGATGAAAAGACAGGCCGTACAACCATCGTCTTTACTGAAATTCCATATCAAGTAAACAAAGCAAGAGTTATTGAACGTATTGCCGAGTTGGTTAAAGAGAAAAAACTTGAAGGTATTTCAGAACTTCGTGATGAGTCTGACAAAGAAGGTATGCGTATTGCAATTGATTTAAAGCGTGGTGAAAACGCTGAAGTCATTGTAAATAACTTATTCTTAAATACCCAGCTCGAAAACTCATTCAGCATCAATATGGTTTGTCTTGATAACGGACAACCAAAATTGATGAATCTGAAAGATATTATTGCGGCATTTATCCGTCACCGCCAAGAAGTTGTGACACGCCGTACCATGTTCGAACTGCGTAAAGCACGTGAACGTGGTCATATCTTAGAAGGCTTAACAGTTGCTTTAGCCAATATCGATGAAATTATCGAGACGATTAAAACTTCTGCTAACCCTGCTGAAGCGCGTGAGCGTTTACTTGCAGGTGAGTGGGCAGGTGGTGGTGTCGTTTCATTACTTGAAAAAGCTGGCGCAATTTCTGTTCGTCCAGATGAAATCGAAGGTGAAGATCCAAATCGTCCATTTGGTCTAACCGATTCAATTTACCGTTTATCACCAACACAAGTAGGCGCAATTTTAGAATTACGTTTACATCGTTTAACTGGTCTTGAGCAAGACAAATTACATGCAGAATATACTGAGATCTTAGGTCAAATCGCTGAACTTACTGCGATTTTGAATGATTTCAATTTATTGATGGCTGTAATTCGCGAAGAGTTAGCACTGGTACTACAACAGTATGGTGATGGACGTCGCACTGAAATTATTGAATCACGTATTGATTTTAGCCGTGAAGATTTAATTCCTGAAGAACAAGTTGTATTAACGGTTTCACAAACAGGTTACGCAAAAACTCAACCACTTTCAGATTATCAGGCTCAGCGCCGTGGTGGACGTGGTAAGTCTGCAACTTCAATGAAAGATGATGACTTTATTCAACATCTGATTGTAGCTTCAAACCATGCGACTGTGCTTTGCTTTACCAACGTAGGTAAAGTATATCGCCTTCGTGTGTTTGAAGTGCCTCAAGCATCACGTGGTGCCAAAGGCCGTCCGATCGTGAACTTGTTACCTTTAGATGCGAATGAAACAGTAACAGCTATCTTGCCGTTGACTGAGTTCCCAGAAAACCATTACGTATTTATGGCAACAGCGTCAGGTACGGTTAAACGTGTTGATTTAGAGCAATTCGCTAATATCCGTTCAAATGGTTTACGTGCAATTGAGCTCAATGAAGAAGATACCTTAATTGGTGTTGCGATTACTGATGGTAATCAGCAAATCATGTTGTTCTCGAACGAAGGTAAGGCAATTCGTTTTGCTGAGACTGACGTACGTGCAATGGGTCGTACTGCGAAAGGTGTTCGTGGTATGCGCGTGAGCTTTGCAAGCAGTACTTTAAGTGAAGAAGATGCAGAAGTTGAAAATGATGAATCAGATGACAATGACGATTCAGCAGATTCAAATTTAGTAAGTCGTATCGTATCACTTGTGGTTGTACCTGAAACAGGTGAAGTACTATGTGCAAGTGCCAACGGTTACGGTAAGCGTACTCCTGTAAATGACTTCCCGACTAAGAAACGTGGCGGTAAGGGTGTAATTGCGATTAAGACAAGCGAACGTAACGGTGAGCTTGTTGGTGCAGTGTCTATTGATGAAACCAAAGAATTGTTACTTATTTCTGATGGCGGTACATTAGTTCGTACCCGTGCAGCAGAAGTTGCGATGACTGGTCGTAATGCACAAGGTGTACGCCTAATTCGCTTAAGCGAAGAAGAAACTCTAGTAGGTGTTGTGTCTATTGAAGCTGTCGAAGATGAAGAAGAGTTTCTCGAAGGCGAAGTAGATACTACTGAAACTGATAGCGAAGAAGTTGTATCAAATAATGAAGATGCTTCTGAAGAGTAAGTAAAACTTAAATAAAAAAGGAAGCATAAGCTTCCTTTTTTATTTTATGAAGAAGATTTTTTAACAAGCCGATAATAAGATAAACTCACCAATATTAATCCAAGGGTCCCAAGAAAAATCAGCTTTGGTACAACCGTGGCTAATGAAACACCCATCTGGTTAAGTTGCACAAACATTTGTACCCCATGTGTGGAAGGTAAACACCACGCAAGCCATTGTAACCATTCAGGCATGGCTTGATGAGGCCAAGCAGCTCCGGTTAATAAGAATAAAGGTACTGAGCTAAACACAATAATATGTCCGGCACGTTCCGGCATATCTAAAAGTGAACCGATCAGCATGCCTAATCCAATCACACAACTAATAAAAATTGGAACGGCAATGAGTAGACCTATAAAATTTCCACCGTGTGGATAGTCATTGAACCACAAGGTAAAACCAAAAAGATAAAAACACCCTAAACAACCAATCGTAAATATACTTGCGAAAACTCCAGCGAGGCGAACAGCAGTAATCTTTTCACGTTGCTCACGATAGCTAGCTATTAACATTGCCAAACCTAGCACAATCGTTTGATGAATAATCAAAGATGCAACAGCCGGAAAAATATAACTTCCATATCCTGAAAGTGGATTAAATAACGGCACTTGATGAATAGAAAGTGCGGGTTGGAAATGAGTGCGCTCTCCAAATTTTTCGACATATTCTTTTAAGGTCGCTTCGATGGATGTAGCTAAGCCTAAACCAATTTCTTTAGTTTTTAAAAAGTTGGTTGTACTTAAATATAAGCCAATTCCGCCTGTTTCTCCACGGCGTAAGCTTTGCGTTAGGTTACTTGGTAAAAGTAAAATACCATCGGCTTTTTGTTCACGAACCATTTGTTCTGCTTGTAAGAAATTGCTTGTAACAGTAACAATATGAACATGGGGACTATTTGCACTTTGACCGATTAATTGAGAAGTTAAGAGGCTTTGTTCTTCATCAACAATGACAATAGGAATAGATTCTGCACGCTCAGCTTTATAGGCGGTAGGATAAAAAAAGCTATAAAGAATGACCGATAAAATCAGAGTTGTGAAAACTGAGCTATTACTTACAATGTCTTTAAATGTTTGCCCATAAGCCTTAAAGAATTCTTTCATTGCGTTGCCCCTCGAACTAATTTTTTAAGAAGCAGACAACTTAAAAGGAAGTAAATCAGGCAATAACCGATAAGTATTAAAAAAGGAATTATTGAAATGAAAATTGGACTGCCGATCACCCATTGTTCGGTTTGAAGCTTAGCATAAGGTGTATACGGAATAATGAGTGACCAAAACTTGGTGAAAATAGGCGCATTATTTAAAGGTAGCGTAACGCCTGCGAAACTTAAAGAAGACCCACCATATACCGCGATAAAGCCAAAAGTTTTACTTAAATTTTTGGTTGCAAGAATGACGGTGCTACTAATTAAAGCGTAGGCAAAATAGAGTAAAAACTGTGCACATAACAATAAACTAAGAGAACCTGCTACGAACCAGCCACGGATTTCGACTAGCCAAAACATCCATAACCATGTCCATGCACAAAATATAAGGCTATAAAGCAGATTTTTAGCCAGTAAGCCTTGAATAAAACTTTCTCGGTTTACCCATGCTGTTAATGTGCCACGTTTAAGTTCTTGTCCAATAGCAAAGGCAACACAGCAACACAGCAATAAGTGCAATACAGCAGGAACCATGAAAGGTTCTAAATAAAACTCATAGCTCATACTTGGATTATAAAGCGTTGAGATTTTTACATGAGCGGTAGGAACATCTAAATAGGGAATACTATTTGCAAGATAACTTTGACCAGCATAGTCTGCTAAAGCATTGAGGGTACTGACTAGCATTGCTGAAGAAATGGTATTTCCGACACTAAAAAAAGACTGGTTAAATGCAATGCTGATTTGAGCATCTTGTGCTTTAACGAAGCGTTTTTCAGCACCGTCTGGAATAAAAACGTAACCCCATATTTTGGTTTCATTGAGTAATTGTTCAGCTTCAGTTGAGCTTGCCGTAATCGTTTTAATATCTACCGTATGATTTAACGAAAGATATTTTTCAATATTACGGCTGAGTTCACTTTGGTCCTGATCAATAATCGCAATTGGTAAATGTTCAGCTTTACCTGCATAAAACATGCTGCTAAACAAAAAAATGATAAAAGCAGGGATAAGTGTCACCATACACAAATCCCATTTATTGCTTTTTAGATAGTTTAGTTCCCGTAATATACTGGCAAACATGCTTTATTTTTCTTCTTTAATTTTAAATAGAACACTCATACCAACCTTTAAATCTTTGACAGGACTTTCAGGCACCAGATGTAATTTGAAGCTACGAATATCATAGCCTCCAGTTTGGCGAGTCGTTTTAATGGTGGCAAATTCACCTTCAGCGTCAATATTCTTAATTTTAAAATTCACATTCTGATTAAGAGCAGGTATGAATCCTTCAAGGGTTTTACTTTTATAAACAGAAGCGTATTGGTTTTCACCCACGTTTAAACTTACCCATAAATCATCATCTTCTAAAATGCTAACAACAGGCACGCCCATAGCGACTAATTCGGAAGGTTTACCATAAGTTTTTGAAACCGTACCTGAAATAGGTGAGAGTAAGCGTGTCTCTGCTTCCAGTGCTTTTGCTTCGCTTACCGCTGCTTTTGCAATTTCAACTTGTGCATCTGCTGTAGATTTTTGCTGGCTAGTACTTCCACGTTTTGCACGAGCATATTGTTGATAAGAGGCTTCACTTAATTCTTGAGCAGAGGTCTGTGCTGCGAGCATTTCATCTCGTCTTTGACGCGAAATTACCCCTTGTCTATATAAATTTTCACCACGTTGGTAAGTTGTTTTTGCAAGATTCGCTTGCGCTTTGGTGCTTTGCCAGTTGGCATAGAGAGTATCGATATTTTCTTGTTGCGAACCGCGGTCTACCGTAGATTGAAATGCTAAAGCCGATTGTAAGGTAGCCAAGGCTTGTTGCTTTTTAGCTTCTATTTCAGGGCTAACCAAACGAACAAGTGGCTGGCCTTTGGAAATTTTCTGGCCTTCTTGTACATAAATTTCTTCAATACGACTTGGAACCTTTGTACTTACGTGAATAGTCTCGGCTTCAACACGGCCTTGTAGTTCAATAGGTTTCGGTTGATAGCTTTTCCACAAACCAAAAATAATTAAACCTAATAGGGCAATAATGACTACACTAATAATCAGTTTAATTTTGGAATTTTTAGGGGGGTTTTGACCATCTTTATTTGTGTTTGATTCTTGATGGTCACTAACTTGATCATCTTTTTTAATTTGGTTGGTTTCTGCCGTATCCGCAACAGGAGAATCTTGTTCTGAATGAGCTGAGTCTTGATTCATTTTATACTCCTATTAACGAATATAGTCGGTATGTGGTTGATTGACATAAGCTTTAAATTGGTCAATTGAGCCGTGACTTTGTAGTAAAGTCGCGAGTGACATGACATATTTATAAGCATTTAAAGCCATTTCAGTTTTTAAGGCACTTAATGCATTTTGCGCATCAATCACTTGGGTTGCTGTACCCATTCCTTCACGAAAAGAAAGTTCTTGAATACGTAGGTTTTCTTGAGCAGCATTTACGTTTCTTTGTAAAAGCTGATGACTTTGTTGAGCAGAGTTAATCTCGTTATATGATTTATTCAAAAGTGCTTCAATCTCTTGTTTAGTTCGTTCAGTCATGAGTTCAGAAGCGTAGCGCTTTAATTCGGCAGCATGAATATTCTTATTTTTATCTACCCCAGAAAATAGGTTGTATTTTGCCATTACACCGACAATCCAGTTTTCATTTTCATCAAGCGCATATTCACCAAATGCAAATAGACTTGGTTTTTTTGCGGCTTGTTGAGCTTGAATATTGACATTAGCCAGTTGAGTATCCATCTGCATTTTTTGTACAAGGCTAGATTTTTGCGAATAACTGGTTAAAAGTGATTCTAGAGGCTGGCTTGGAGTGTTATTTACAAATAACGGTGTACTTAAATCGACATTATTTTGTTGATGTAAAAGATTATTAAGGCTAAAGCGGCTGGCGTTTAAGTTGGCTTGAGTATTTTGTAAAGTACGTTCTGCATTATTACGCGCGACTTCAAACTGCATGCGTTGCCCTTTACTAATAAATCCTTGTTGTTCCAGCTTTAGGGCATTGCTGTAATGTTTTTGCATCGCATTAAAGTTAAATAAGCTACTTGCGACCAGCTGCTGCTGTAATTGCACATTAAAGTAACTTTGTACTACTTCAAATCGCTGTATATCTTGCTGTTGTTGGCTTGAAAGCTCAGAGCGCTGTGCTTGTATATTAGCTATTTTTTTAGCGCTGCTGGTTAAGCCGCCTGTATAGAGTGGCATTACGACTGAAATCGAAGGGCGTACCACCTGATCTTCGATAGTCAGATTCGCATAATCAGGAAAGCGATTTATACCATCATGTATGGTTTGGTTTGCGCCTTCTTGAACTTGTCCCAGCACATCTGATGGAATGACATTGTTCCACTGTGAAAGTTTATCGTTGAGTCCTTGGCTTAAATCATTTTCAAGTTTTTGTTTAAAAGCCCCAAGAGGTACATCTGTTTCACTATGAAAAGCGTAGGCTCTGACATTCAAATCAACTCTAGGTAATCCGAGGCCCTTTACTGCTTCAGCTTCTAATTGAGATGCTTGCTGTAATGCTTGGTTGGCTTGAGTACTGTATGAACTTTTTAAAGCTTGTTGTTCTGCTTCGGCATAACTTAAGCTTCCAGCGTATAAATGATTAGTGAAAAAAAAGCCTAAAGCCAAAGCAAGATGTTTTGGTTTAAATGAAAAGGGAAAAATAGACTGTCTATATCGATGTGTTGGCATTTTAAATAACAATTTTTGGCATCCCTTATAGTTTAAATTTCTTGTTATTAAATTCAATTATCATCTTGTTTATTATACATTTGTATAAAAACATGGTGGTTTTTAGCTCCTTTAATTATTGAATTTACTAAGCCAATATTTTTGTAATAGCTATCAAGGTATGTGAAATGATAATCACAAGTCAAGTTGATCTTTTTGCTTAAAAATTTTTTTAAATGAGGAAGCTGATTATTAAAACTAAAGAAATAACGACAACAATAATTGAAAAAATAAACCTAAATACAGTCCAGCATTGAAATATTTACTTGAGAAGCTGCTGCAAGCTTAAGCAATCTGTGGTTAAATGCCATTTTTATTGTGTTTGACTTTATACAAGGGAAAAATCATGCGCGCGTACAATTTCTGTGCTGGTCCTGCTGCATTACCTACTGCCGTTTTAGAAAAAGCTCAACAAGAATTGTTGGATTGGCAGGGTAAAGGTCTATCCATCATGGAAATGAGTCACCGTAGTGCTGACTATGTTGCTGTAGCTGAAAAAGCTGAAGCAGATTTACGCAAGTTAATGAACATTCCAGAAAACTATAAAGTACTGTTTTTACAAGGCGGTGCGTCATTACAATTTTCTGCTATTCCTTTAAACCTTTTAGGTAAGAACAGTAAAGCCGATTATATTCACACAGGCATCTGGTCTGAAAAAGCGTTAAAAGAAGCAAAACGTTATGGCGATATTAATGTTGTAGAAGCTGGCATTAAAGTAGATGGCAAGTTCGCAATTTCTGAACAAAGCGAATGGAATTTATCTGATGATGCAGCATATGTACATTATGCGGATAATGAAACGATTGGTGGCTTACAGTTCGCAGGAATTCCTGATGTAAAAGCGCCACTTGTTTGTGACTATTCATCAAGTATTTTATCTGCTCCATTAGATGTGACCAAGTTTGGTTTAATCTATGCTGGCGCACAAAAAAATATTGGTCCTGCTGGTTTAACAATTGTCATTATTCGTGATGACTTACTTGATCAAGCTAAACCAGAAATTCCAAGTATTTTAAAATATGGCGACCAAGCCAAAAATGGTTCTATGGTAAATACACCATCGACTTACGCTTGGTACTTGTCTGGTTTGGTATTTGAATGGTTGCTAGAGCAGGGTGGGGTAGAGGCTATTCATAAAGTAAACCTTGAAAAAGCTCAGTTGTTATATGGTTATATCGACTCAAGTGATTTCTACAATAACCCGATCGCAATTCCAAACCGTTCAATTATGAATGTACCGTTTACATTGGCAGACGAAGCTTTAGAAAAGCAATTCTTAAAAGAAGCGGAAGCTAATCACTTGTTGAATTTAGCTGGCCACCGTTCTGTCGGCGGTATGCGTGCAAGTATTTATAATGCTGTACCATTAGAAGGCGTACAGGCTTTAATCAACTTTATGGATGATTTTGCAAAGCGTAATGGTTAAGCAAATCAAATAAATAAAGCCCTCAAATGAGGGCTTTATTTATTGAATAAGTTATAAATTAAAAAGGCACTAAACCAAACTGGTGCATGAATATGGCAGCTAAGAACATACCCAAGACAAAAAAGCAAAACGCACCAGTATCGACCTTTACGCGCAGGCTACTGGATTGAATGAGGCTGGTAGTTTGTTCGGGTATAATCTTCATTCAATAACCTAATTATTAAAATATTAGTGAAATTCAATTAGTTTCACTCTTTTTAGCACAAATAGTCGCCTGAATCCAGATATTACCGCGAATATATTCGCCAATATTAAAGTTTTTATACAAATCGTTTTTGGTCGCAATGCGCACTAATATGGCAGGAAGATCATCTTCTAAAACCAAAGTGACATCATAAAGAGTATATTCTGCCCCCATAAATGTCATAGAAGTTTTACCAACAATATTACCTTGGAACCATGCTTCATCTTCTTGACCAAGATTTTCGCCATATAAATAAGCGACCATTTTAGAAAAATCAACGGTTACAGGTTCTTGATCTTCTGGAGTTTTTGGTTGCCATTCATTAATGAGTTCCTGTAAGTTTTCAGGAGCAACACCATTATGTTCAGTTAAAATTGCATTTAATGCACGGTGATGTTTAATAGAAGCGGGGTCATCAACAATGATTTTTTCACCTGCTGGAACAGGTTCTAATTCATAAGCCCATGCATTAAATTGGACTTGATAGTTTTGATTTTTGTCATATTGACAGTAGTTAACACTAAATAAATTATCAAATGCATAAACGGTTGTATTTTTATTTAGTCTTAAACTCAACACGGCTTGTGTAGCAGAGTCACAAGTAATGATGCGTTCAATTTTCGCATTATATTGATACGGACTTTCAAAACTTGGGAAGGCTGTTTTAAGCGCGCGAGGTTTTTGGTTTTCAACAGCAATAATTTGATTGATCGTAACTTTTTGG
The DNA here is from genome assembly GCF_000581275.1 of Acinetobacter sp. 809848. Taxonomy (NCBI): domain Bacteria; kingdom Pseudomonadati; phylum Pseudomonadota; class Gammaproteobacteria; order Moraxellales; family Moraxellaceae; genus Acinetobacter; species Acinetobacter sp. 809848. The sequence continues at coordinate 34,086 of NZ_JEXG01000019.1, read as the reverse complement.
TCTTGTGGACCTTGAATGAGCCAAAAAGATTGGTCCATGTCTTCTTCATGTTCACACAAACCCATTGGCATTACAGGTGCATCAAGTGCCAGTCCTAACCATTTTGGTACATCTGTTTCGGGATGGGACGTCAATAGATTCCAATGTTCTCCATGACTACCAAAATTTTGGTCATTTACTTTAATAACTTCTGGACTGTTTTGATTTTTCATAAGCACGATGCTGTTGGGTTCACATTACTTGTTATATTAAATCGAGGGTGTTTGCTATTTTTCAAGTCACCATATGTAAATTCTCTTGTAAAAGCGCGTATTTAGTCATTTAAAAAGAAGCGCCGTTTCTATTTATAAGTTAAAAGTACGTTTAATTTATAAAAAAATTAAATGTTGAAATTAAAAATCAGTTTAATCGTTATTTTTACTCACCTTAGAAAAGCATCTGTTAGACTAATATTTTTAGTGGAAATAGAGAATAACGTGCTGCCATTTAAGCTATGGGTAGACGCAGACGCCTTACCGAAAATTTTACGTGAAGTGATTTTACGTGCGTCAGATCGTTATCAATTAGAAGTTATTTTTGTAGCCAATCAAAATGTTGGGATTACGCCTTCAGTACGAATTAAATCAATACAAGTTTTAAGTGGTGCCGACCAAGCAGATAAAGAAATAGTTGATCGTATGACTGAAAATGACATTGTCATTACGCAGGATATTCCACTGGCAGCTCAGGTGATTGAGAAAGGTGGAGTTGCTATTCATCCCCGTGGTGAAGTCTATACAACGGCCAATGTTAAAGCGCGTTTACATCTACGTGATTTCATGGATACGCTCCGTGGTGCAGGTGTGCAAACTGGTGGACCGCCTCCTATTTCCGAACGAGATAAACGTGAATTTTCAAGTTCATTAGATCAAACGATTTTAAAGCAAAAACGTAAAACAGCTAAGTGAGCATCGCATGCCATCGCAAACCAATTTGGCTCTAACCTATGCCTTGTTAGTGTTTATCTGGGCAACAACTCCGTTGGCAATTGTCTGGAGTGTGTCTGATTTACATCTGATGTGGGCATTGTTATTACGCTTTTTTATTGCATTGCCTTTGGCTGTCATCATATTACTAATTTTGAGAACACCTTTTCCAACGCATCGACAAGCAGTTCATAGCTACATTGCCGGATCTTTTAGCTTAATTGGTTCTCAAATTTTCACTTATGCCGCAACCCAATATTTAAGTTCAGGCATGATTGCGCTTATGTTTGGCTTAGCACCGATTATGGCGGGGCTTATTGGTCGGTTTGCTTTTGGCCAACAACTTTATAAGCTGCAATGGTTGGGTATGGCAATTGCGGTCAGTGGGTTAGCTATTATTTGTCTGAGCGGTGCGAATCAGCATGTACACCCGTTTGGTATTGTTCTTATGCTGATCAGTGTGTTTGTTTATTCTTTTTCAATTTTTTGGGTTAAGAAAGTTAATGCGCAGATCCAGCCGATGGCTCAGGCAACTGGTTCTATTTTAGTGTCTTCAATTTTTGCTAGTTGTTTTATTCCATTTATTTGGCAATATGCACCAACACATTTGCCAGAAGCCAAATCACTATTTGCCCTAATTTATACGGTACTTATGGCTTCACTCGTTGCCATGTTCTGTTATTTCAAACTTATACAAAATATTCAGGCAACGACTTTATCTTTAACGACAGTTATTACACCTATGTTAGCGATGATGATTGGAGCTGCTTTAAACCATGAACAACTTTCAATTATGGTTTTTGTAGGTGCTTTCATTATCTTGTCTGGACTCTTTTTATATTTCTATAAAGACATTCAGGCAAACCGGAACTTTGCTCAACATATGAAGTCTAAATAGGAGAAGATTTGGGTAATTTGTTGAGCTTATTCATTAAATTGTTCTAATTCGTAGCGAAATGCACGATCAAATTGATCTCCCAACTTAACTAGTAGAAAATAGCGCAGCAATATAATATTAGGATTGTTAAGGATAAGTCAGAACTTACTGATTTTTAAACCTTAATACAGCATCTAACGGTATGGCCAAATAGTAGATGTGGGTGCAATTTGCCATCAACATCTTATATTTTCCATCAATGACCTTGGATTTAGAAGGTATGTTTAAACCAATCTCACTGTATATAGGGTTGAGATATACTCGCGCAAGACGCAGTAATCATTTTATTTCTTTTATTGCATTGGTTTCGATGGTCGGTTTGACACTAGGTGTCGCTGTGCTGATTACAGTACTTTCTGTCATGAACGGTTTCGATCGCGAATTGAAAAACCGTGTGTTAGGAATGGTGCCGCAAGCAACAGTTTCATCTACACAAATCCTCACGGATTGGCCTGAACTCGTGAAGCGAGTTGAACATCATCCACATGTAACAGGGGTTGCACCTTTTACGCAATTGCAAGGTATGTTAACTGCGCAAGGGCAAGTCGCTGGTATTATGGTGACGGGTATTGACCCAAAATATGAAAAGAATGTCTCTATTATTCAAAATCATATTGTTGCCGGGAGTTTAGATTCACTTAAAAAAGGTGAATTTGGTATTGTACTTGGTAAAGATATGGCTGATTCATTGGGCTTACGTCTAAATGATAGTGTGACATTGGTTTTACCAGAAGCAACACCATCTCCAGCAGGTGTTGTACCTCGTTTCAAGCGTTTTAAAGTGGTTGGTATTTTTAGTGTAGGCGCTGAAGTCGACTCTATGGTGGGTTATATCGCCCTATACGATGCTTCAACCTTATTACGCTTACCAGATGGTGCCCAAGGTGTCCGTTTAAAACTAGATGATATTTTTGCAGCGCCACAAGTTGCTGACGACTTAGTAAAAAGTTTACCAAGCAATTTCTATGCGACGAACTGGACCTATACGCATGGTAATTTATTTAATGCCATTCAAATGGAAAAAACTCTAGTCGGTTTATTGCTTGTCCTTATTATTGTGGTAGCAGCATTTAATATTGTTTCATCATTGGTCATGGTGGTGACTGATAAAAAATCTGATATCGCAATTTTGCGTACATTAGGCGCTTCGCCGTCGATGATCACTAAAATATTTATGGTTCAAGGTACCGTGATTGGGGTGATTGGTACAGTTGCAGGTACGGTTTTAGGTGTAATTTTAGCTTTAACCATTAGTGATATCATTTCATGGTTTAACAATGTGTTGGGCTTAAATCTATTTGATGCTTACTTTGTACATTACCTTCCTTCTTATTTAAGATGGCAAGATGTGACGATTATCGTGATTGTTTCTTTACTTTTAAGCTTCTTGGCGACTATTTATCCGGCACTTCGTGCTGCCAAAGTTCAACCTGCCGAGGCACTGCGCTATGAGTAAAATTGTTTTAGAAGCGAAAGAAATATATAAACATTTTGATGACGGTAAATCTAAAGTTGAAGTCATTAAAGGTCTTTCTTTACAAGTTGAAGCAGGGCAGTTTGTTTCGATTGTCGGTGCGAGTGGTTCAGGTAAAAGTACTTTGCTTCATGTGCTAGGTGGTTTAGAGCAGCCAACTCAAGGGCAAGTATTTTTAAATGGTCAGCGTTTTGATAATTTAGGTGAAGCTGAACGTGGTTTTCAGCGTAACCAATACCTCGGTTTTGTTTATCAATTTCATCATCTATTACCTGAGTTTTCTGCGCTTGAAAATGTGGCGATGCCTTTAATGCTTCGTGCAGATAGCCAATTTAAATCTGTAAAAGCGCAAGCTGAATATTTACTTGATCGAGTTGGGTTATCTCATCGTATGGATCATAAGCCAGGGGAGCTTTCGGGTGGTGAGCGCCAACGTGTGGCTTTAGCGCGTGCTTTAGTCACTAAACCTGCAGTTGTTCTGGCCGATGAACCTACAGGTAATTTAGACCGTAAAACAGCTCTAGGTATTTTTGAATTACTGACCGATCTTAAGAAAGAACTCAACATGGCAATGTTAATTGTGACCCATGATGAGCATTTAGCTCAGGCTGCTGATTCTATTTTGCATATGCAAGATGGACTCTGGGTGAGTGGCACTTAAAAAATTGTCATTAAATCACATTGTTAAAGCCCACTTAGTTGGGCTTTAATTTTGCCCCTAAAAAGATAATGATATGACCTTGAATGTTAAAACTTATTTTAATGGGGTGGATTGGGGGTATTGCATTTATGGGGATAGATATCCCTTTAATAATGCAATATGGGTGGTTAGGTAAAGTTTTGCTTGTTATGGGCTTTATTTTTTATATTTTTAAGAGAAATATTTTCTTAAATCGCCCCATATTAAAAACCATTTACTGTTTAGTCTGCGCTATTAGTTTTTTTACTATAGGACATCAATATGCTCAGTATGCCTTAAATGAAAGATTAGAACTGCGACAAATGCAGCCTAAATCTTTAGATATTATTGTGTATGTCGACCGTATAAGTGAAGAAAAAGAAGATAAGACACAGCAACCCGTTCAGGTATTAGGGCAGTCCTTACATCCCGTCAATTGGCTATTATATTTAAAAAATCAAAAAGTAAACTCGGCCATAGATGAGCCAAAATTAAAATTAGGTCATTATTATCGAATTTCTGGCAAAACCAAACCTGCTCATAGTTACGCAGTGGCTGGTGTTTTTGACCAAGAACAGTGGTTCATTCAACGAAATATAATGTCCGGTTTTAGTGTTCAGCATATTGAGCCTTTAAGCTCTGATGAAATTTATCAGTTGGGTTATCAACATCATTTAAAAGAGCAACAAAAATTCTTTAACAGACAAAAGTTAAATGTAGAAAAGTTGCGCCTAACATTTAGATTAATGTTAAAACAATCTCCTTTGCAAAATAAGGGTCTGTTATTAGCTTTGTTAACAGGGGACGAAAGTCTCTTAAATGATGAGATTAAAAATCAATTTAAGGAATTAGGAATCTCTCATTTGTTAGCCATTTCAGGGCCTCATGTACTCATTTTTGCTATCATGTTGTCTTGGGTATTACATCAATTAATAAGACGTTATTATCCGCAGCTTTATTTGCGTCAACCTAAACAAATTTGGACCATGATTCCATTATGTTTTGGTGTTTTGATTTATACGGCATTTGTTGGTTTTGAAATTCCTGCCTTAAGAACTTTACTCTCAGTATTTTTATTTGCTTCTTTGGTATTGATTAAAGTGCCTGTTAAACCATTTTCACTCTTGGTTTATAGTGCAAGTCTACTTTTACTTTTCGATCCCTTCAGTGTTTTATCCGCAGGTTTTTGGCTGTCTTATGGTTCTTGCTTTATTTTATTACGGATTTATCAAACTATAGAGCAAGCTCCAAATGTTGTTTCAACTAGTCTGTTATCTAGAATCATTCTTTTCAGTAAAATTTTAATTGAATCTCAAGGCAAAATATTTATTGCCTTATGTCCCTTAATGCTGATTTTCTTTCAACAGATTTCATGGGTTGCTCCTTTTACAAATATTATTGCAGTTCCTTTACTCGGAGGAGTGATTGTTCCTTTAAATATTTTTGCAGCTTGTGTATGGCTTATTTTTAAATCATTCGGAAATTTACTTTTTCAAATTAATGACGTCCTGATTAGTATAGTACTGTCATGTTTTAATCTTTTAGAAAAGTTATCTCTACCATTACAAGGTTTTAGCCTGACACCACTTGCTTTAGTTTGCCTTAGCTTCGTTATTATTATCTTATTTTTACCGCGTGGGGTTTTACCAAAATCTTGGGGGCTAATATGCTGTTTACCCTTGATCATTCCAGATAAGTCGTCCCAGCAAGTTCAATTAAATATTATAGACGTAGGACAGGGGCAAGCTATTTTCTTGCAGCACCCGCAGCAGACATGGCTCATCGATACGGGTGGGTCTTATGATGAGAAAGCTTTTAGTATTGGTCAAAATGTGGTGATTCCATATTTACGTCAAAAGGGAATTAAACAACTGGATCACGTCGTACTGTCTCATCTTGATCAAGATCATAGCGGAGCATTTCCTTCAATCGCTCAGGCTTTTCCTATTAAACAAGTCATATCAAATGAACGATGGACAGAGCAAATTAAAGAACCATTTACCTATTGTCATCAAGGTCAAAAATGGCAATATCCACAATTAGATATTGAAATCCTTTGGCCTAAAGAAAAAGATTTAAACTTAGTTTCTTCAAATCAAAATCAATATTCTTGTGTGGTTTATATTCATTTAAAACAGATAAATGGCTATCAAAATTATTTAATTATGGGTGATGCAGGGTGGGAAGCAGAATATCAACTCATGAAAGAATATCCTGATTTCAAGGTAGATGTTCTGGTATTAGGTCATCATGGAAGTAAACATAGTTCAGCTTACGACTTCTTAGCGACGTTAAACCCCAAGCTTGTTGTTGCTTCTGCTGGCTTTAATAATCGTTATGGTCATCCAAGCAAAGAGGTTTTAGCGAGAATACAAGAGCTTAATATTCCATTTAAAAGCACAGTTGAGCAAGGAACATTGAGCTTTGTATCTCGCAATCAAGAGATGGTTTTATACACTCGACGTCTCGAGCGTACTTGGCTTCACAGGAATTTGTGAAGCTTCTGCTTTAAGTCTATCTACAATTTGAAGTGCTTCATTCGGATCAATATTGTAAATATTATCTAAAGCGGGATTTGCTTTAAAACGTTTATAACTCCAGTGATAGTGTTCTGGATAGTGCTGGATCAGTTGTTCAATGGCTTGATGAATAACAAAAGTTCCATCATCGGCACTACCTTCGTAAATCTTCTCATCCATAGGTTCAATATGCATCGTAAAACCGTTGTGTTCATTACGAATCGCATAAAGAAATAATGCTTTGGCTTTTGTTTTTTGGATGAGCTTGGCGCTTAAATTACTTGAGGCAAGTGGTACACCAAAATAATTGATCATATCCCCACCAACATTAGGTGTATGGTCGGGTAAAATTACAGTGGTTTCGCCTTGTTTGAGTGCTTTAAAAATTTGTCGAACACCAGTCTCATCGGTAGGTACCAAGTTGGCTTGTTCACGGCTACGTGCTTCTCGAACAAAACGGTCTGCATCTTCATTTTTTACAGGCTTGTATAAAATAGTCATAGAAGTGAACTGGGCACACCAAGCATTCATGATTTCCCATGTACCAAAATGTGGAACAATCAATACCACACCTTTTTTTGCTGCTAGTGCTTCATGAAAGTAATGTTCACCCTCAATATGGTGAATACGTGAAATATTCTTACTATTTGATGAGCCCCAAATACTTAAAAACTCGAAGTATGAGGTTAACTCGTTACGAATAGCTTGTTGTGTAATATCTATTCGTTGCTGTGGTGTTAAGTGGGGAAGTGCAATTTGTAAGTTAAGTTCTATACTTTTTGATGTTCTAGTAATTTTTAAAGTATTGACTAACCCTGCCAACATACGGGCAATAAAACGTCCAAATTGAATGGGTTGACGGCTAAAAGTTTTGAGTAAGTAATAGTTCATGCTTTTTACATCTAGTTTGGTCATCTATCGCGGTAAAAAGGAGGCAACAAGTAAAAAAAGATAAAAATATTATAAATGAAATCATATAATTTAGACAGTTTTTATCAAATCAACGTATATAATGACATCATTTTAGATTGATTTGGATTGGAATTTTATGTCCGATTGGCCACCAAAACCACAAAATGAACCTATAATCCCTAAACAAAATGGACCAGAATGGCAAATTCTTGAGAAGGCTGTACTCGCTTCAGTAGAAGAGCAACGCCGTAGTCGTCGTTGGGGTATCTTCTTTAAAACATTAACTTTTATTTATTTACTATTCATTATTGTACTCATGGGCAAAGGCTGTTCAACCAGCAAAGAAGGCTCTGCTGTAAGTAGCAGTAGTACTCATTTGGCAGTGGTGGATATTATTGGAACGATTGATGCTTCGAGTAATCAAGCGGTAAATAGTGAAGATACGAATAAAGCGCTTAAACGTGCTTTTGAAGCCTCAAATAGTAAGGCTGTTGCACTTAACATTAATTCACCTGGCGGTTCTCCAGTTCAGTCTGATGAAATCTGGCAGGAAATTCGTTATTTGAAAAAACAGCACCCTGATAAGAAAGTTTATGCCGTTATTGGTGATATGGGAGCATCGGGTGCGTACTATATCGCTTCTGCTGCGGATGAGATTATTGTCAACCCATCAAGTTTAGTGGGCTCAATTGGTGTGATCATGCCTAACTATGGTATTACTGGTTTAGCTCAGAAGCTCGGTATTGAAGACCGCACTTTAACTGCCGGAACGAATAAAGACATTTTAAGTATGACAAAACCGATTGATCCTGCTCAAAAGCAACATATTCAATCTGTTCTTGATAATGTTCATACTCACTTTATTACCGCAGTGAAAGAAGGGCGTGGAAAGCGTTTAAAATCGAATGATCCAGCTATTTTTTCTGGTTTATTCTGGACGGGTGAACAAGCAATTCAATTAGGTGTTGCTGACCGTTCAGGTAATATTACGAGCTTGATGCGTGAACTAAACCTTGATAATAAAGTTGACTACACAATTGAGCGTAACCCACTACAATCCATTTTGGGTCGTATGGGGGCACAAATCGGGCAAGGAGTAAGTGAATCTATTGCTCAAGAGGTGCAGACTAGTCAAAGCGCAAAATTACAATAAATCTGTATTTTTAGGATAACGGTATGTCAGTAAAACCGGTTATACACTTTGCGCATGCTAATGGTGTGCCATCTATGGTGTATCAAAAATTGTTTGATCAATTAAAAGATGAGTATGACGTAATTTATGTTCCACTCATTGGTCCTGACAAACGTTATCCTGTGACTAACCATTGGCCTGCTTTGGTTGATCAAGTTATTGATAGTATTGTGCGTCAGGCGAAAGGACGTAAAGTCATCGGATTAGGCCATTCTCTTGGTTCGGTTTTAACATTAATGGCATCTTTTCGACGTCCTGAACTGTTTTCTCAAGTCATTATGTTAGATCCGCCTCTTATTTTAGGGCGATATTCATTTGCTTTTCATATGGCAAAATTATTTCGTCCTAAATTGGTTGATGCGATGACACCGGCGGGCTTATCTGCACGTCGTCGTGAACACTGGGAGTCGAGAGAGCAGGCTGCTGAGTTACTTCGTCCTAAAGGATTTTATAAAGATTTTGATGAAGATTGTTTTCAGGCTTACATTGATTATGCTTTGAAAGAAGATTCGATTCGCGGTGGAGTAACTTTAACGATTTCTCGTGAAGATGAAGTTGCAATTTTCCGTAAAAATCCTTCTTGGTGGTGGCTGCCTATGCCAAAACCTAAGATGCCTGTGCATTTAGTTGTGGGTAAAGGAAGTGACTTCTTAAAAAGAGGCTTTCCTCAAATGGCAAAGCGAAAAATGGGAATCCCATTTACTGTGGTTGAAGGGGGCCATATGTTCCCTCTAGAGCATCCTATTGATACAGTAAATTCTATAAAGAAATTGATTCATCATTAATTAAATTAATTTAAAGCTTATAAAAAAGGACATGCCAGCATGTCCTTTTTTATTTTTGTTTGCTAGTAAAATACTTTACCAACTTGCAAAACGAATAGGGTCTTTTAGAACTTGATTACGGAAATAGGCTTGCCCATCTTTCCATGTAAGTTGACCGTTACACAGCCACTCTGCAACTTGTGGGTAGATAAAGTGCTCAAGTGTGTGCACTCGATCTGCTAATGAAGCGGCAGTATCATGTTCTTGAACTGATATAGCTGATTGGGCAATAGATTGACCAGAATCCAGTTCAGCAGTTACAAAGTGTACGGTACAACCATGCAAACGATCACCTGTGTTTAAAACACGTTGATGAGTATTCACACCTTTGTAAGCTGGAAGAAGCGAGGGATGTATATTCAGCATTTTCCCTTGCCATTTGTTGACAAAGGTGGATGTTAAGATACGCATGAAGCCAGCTAAAATAACTACATCTACTTCCCAAGCTAAGAGTTGCTGATGCATTGCCTCATCAAAAACTTCGCGCGTTGGAAAGTCTTTATGGGAGATAACAGCGGTAGCAATATTGGCTTTTTGAGCACGCTCTAGGGCATAAGCATCTGCTTTATTAGACAGTACACCTACAATTTGCCCTGATAGATTTGCATCTATCAAGGCCTGTAAATTACTGCCATTCCCAGAGACTAGAACAGCAATTTTTATCATGCAAAGATCACACGAATTTTTTCGTCTGCACCTTCCACTGACTCAGCATTTTCTTGGATATATCCAATTTTCCAAGCTTTTTCACCTTGAGCATTAAGTACTTCAATTGTTTTTTCAGCATCATTTGCATCAACAGCAATAACCATACCTACGCCACAGTTAAACGTACGGTACATTTCAAAGCGTTCTACATTGCCTTCGCGTTGTAGAAGTTGGAACAATTCAGGCCATTCCCAAGAAGATTCATCAATAACTGCTTGTGCACCATTTGGTAATACACGAGGTAAGTTACCTGGTAAACCACCACCAGTAATGTGTGCCATAGCATGAACATCAACTTGTTTGCAGAGTTCAAGAACCGGTTTTACATAAATACGAGTTGGTTCCATTGCTACATCAGCAAGAGGACGACCATCAATCGTTTGAGTTAAATCAACGTTTTTAACGTCTAAAATTTTACGTAGTAATGAGTAACCATTCGAGTGAGCACCACTTGATGCAACACCGATAAGTACGTCACCAGACTTTACTTTAGAGCCATCAATAATTTTGCTTTGCTCAACAACACCAACTGCAAAACCAGCAAGATCGTAATCTTCACCTTCGTACATGCCTGGCATTTCCGCGGTTTCACCACCTACAAGTGCGCAACCTGCAAGCTCACAACCTTTACCAATACCAGTAACAACATTTGCAGCAACGTCAACATTTAAGTGACCAGTCGCGTAATAATCAAGGAAGAATAATGGTTCTGCGCCACAAACTAAAAGGTCGTTTACGCACATAGCCACAAGGTCTTGGCCGATTGTGTCATGACGATTGAGATTAAGGGCCAAACGTAATTTAGTTCCTACACCATCGGTTCCAGAAACTAAAACAGGCTCTTCATAACCTTTAGGAATTTTGCATAGTGCACCAAAGCCACCAAGCCCGCCCATTACTTCAGGACGACTTGTACGTTTAGCGACTGACTTGATACGATCGACCAGTGCGTCGCCCGCTTCAATGTCGACACCCGCATCTTTGTAGCTTAAACCGGTATTTGGGGTAGAAGTTGAGTTGCTCATAAATGAAGTCTCCGCATTGGCGGCAGATTATAACCTGAATATACGAAACTCTTATGTTATTTATGCTCGAAAATGCTATCTTTAATAAAAATATTTTTTCATTTATAACGATTAAATCAAAAAAGGCTAGATTTTATGCAAGATCGTATACTGCGCCGTATTTTTTTACTCGCAGGTATTGTATTGCTGGTATGGGTGTTGTACTTACTCAAGCCTGTAGTCATTCCTTTTATCGGTGCTTTTTTCCTGGCTTATTTATTCAGTCCACTTGTTGATGTGCTGGTAAAAATGAAATTGCCTCGCTGGTTAGCAATTAGCGTGGTATTCGTCGGAATAGGTGTAACCTTAACTATTGCACTCTGGTATTTAGTTCCACTGATTTGGAAACAATTAGTTTATGCCCGAGATAGTATTCCAGCAGGTATTCACTGGATTAATGCTACCTTTTTACCTTGGGTGTCTTCGACATTTAATGTCCAGCAAATGGAAATTGACACAGAGCAGTTGTCTAAAGCTGTCATGGAATATGTCCAAACAAACTATAGCGCAGACAGCATTCAGGCAGTGTTATTAAAACTGGCTCAATCTGGTTTGAATTTTATTCAGATTGGTGGAACAGTTGTTTTAATTCCAATTATTGCTTTCTATTTCTTGCTTGATTGGGAACGTATGTTACAAAACTTACGTCGTCTCATTCCACGTCCATATGAAGCAACTACTTTACAGATCGTTGGTGAATGCCATAGCGTTTTAGGGGCATTTGTTAAAGGTCAGTTTCTGGTCATGCTATTGCTTGGCGTAGTATATGCAGTTGGTTTACAACTCATCGGTTTGGAAGTTGGTCTTATTATTGGTATGGTGGCAGGACTTGCTAGTATTATTCCTTATTTAGGTTTTGCCGTAGGTATTATTGCCGCTGTTATTGCTAGCCTGTTCCAGTTTGGCTTGGATTGGATGCATCTATTACTGGTTGGTATCGTCTTTATGATTGGTCAAGCGGTAGAAGGCTATATCTTACAGCCATTCCTACTGGGTGATAAAATTGGCTTATCTCCTGTAGCAGTTGTTTTTGCAGTATTGGCAGGTGCACAACTTGCAGGCTTCTTGGGAATGTTAATTGCATTGCCTGTTGCTGCGGTTATTGTAGTGTTGTTGAAGCATTTAAGAGAGAATTACGAAAGAAGCTCACTTTATGCTCCACCATCTACATTAGTGATCCAACATGGCGATATTGAGCAAATTCATGTACAAACCGAAAGCACTAAGCTTGATCTTGAAGTTAAAACACAGCAAGATACAGATGAACTAAAATCTCCTAACCAGAAATAATTTCAAGGTTAATTCAATATATGCGTCAACTCCAACTGGATATAGAACCTCAACTTGATGCCCGAATCAGCGATTTTTCGGGACCGGGTTGGGGGCATGTAGTCGATGCCGTGCGTCAACTACATGCTGGTCTGGTGAGCAGGTTCTATATTTACGGTGGAGCGGGGACGGGGAAGAGTCATTTACTTTCTGCAATTTGTGATTCTTATTTAGAAATAGGCAAATCTGCTATTAAAGTATCTTTGCTCGAACTGCTTGATGCACCTATTGAGGCAATTACCTCTTTAGAACATTATGATCTTGTTGCTTTGGATGATATTGAATCGATTAGTGGTGTGCCTCACTGGCAGAAAGCTGTTTTTCATTTAATGAATAATCACGAAGGACAACTGGTGTTTTCGTCGCGTGTAGCACCGATTGAATTAAAGCTGGAATTACCAGACCTACAATCACGACTTACACAAGCCGTTAGTGTAAAAGTGCCAAGTGGAAGTCTATATGCAGACCGCTATGCCTTGGTGACATCTGTAATGGCTAGACGGGGTATTCACTTTGACCAACAAATTGTTGATTACTTATTATTACATGGTCCTCACCAAGCATCTCTTTTACTGCAAACTGTTGCTCAGTTAGAAAAACTACTCAAAGGTGAAAAAACAAAACTTTCTAATGCGACTTTAAGACAAATTTATGCTTTGATTGATGAGTATCAACAGTAGAGTTTCTAGCTTAAATTTGCTGTTTTGCTTAAATTAAACTCATACAATTTAAAAAATGGCTTTCCCTACATAAGTTTTTTTCATTTCAGAAAAGCTATATTTATAACTTATAAATTCTTTTTTAATTTTTTAATACGACAATTTTTTGTATTTAAAAAACTTTTTTAGGTCTACGAAGCTTTTTGTAATCTAGCTCAAAAATGACTCTACAGACCGACCAAAATGTCTTGAGAAATTCTACTTCCTGTGACAAAGTACGCACAAAGGATGCGATTGCAAAAGCGGAAATTTTGCAATATTGACAAAGAAAAATGAAAAAAGATGTAAGGAGATGGGTATGCTCAAACGGAGCATTGCTTTTGCTTTATTGGCTGCTGCTGGACACGCTTATTCTGCCGATATTCAAGTCACAACTACAACTGATGAAGACGTCGATAACACGGTCTGTTCATTACGCGAGGCTGTCGAACTTTTAAATAAACTTAATTCAAGCGATTCTAAGGTTGTTGCGTCTGTAAAAGATGGTTATCGTGGCTGTGCTAGTGGTGACTCAAATAATATTATTTTGCAAAGAGATAAAGAGTACACACTTAATGAAAAAATAAAGATAACAGCTCCTCTGACAATTAGTACTGCTAAAAATGATTCTACGCTAGTTGATACCGATCAACCAGGTTCGCATAACGCTACAATAAAAATGATTGGTACTGATCAGTTATTTAAAATTGATGATGAAAGTATTGAAAAAGCATCAATTTCTGTTTCGCTAACTGATCTTAATTTACAAGGTGCGGGTTTAAAATTTAAAGCCGTCACTGGTGGTTTGATTGATAATCATGAAATATTGAAAATTCAAAACTCTCGTTTAATTGATGGATACGCAGCTCAAGGGGGAGCAATTTATAATAGAGGATTGGTCACGAAAAGTGGCCAGACCTATGGGTTCGTCACAATTACCAATACTCTTATTCAAAATAATAAAGCAACACAAGGTGGAGTAATTTATAGTGAGCAGCCTTTGTATTTGATCACGCAGTCTGTGATTCGAGACAATGAAGTTAGTTCTGCTGCTGGATCACTTTTCTTCAGTGCAAATAAATTTGATGATGAAAGTACAGGGGGATATTTAAGCCAGCGTTCTACCGGTCTGAGTAACAGTACTTTTTTTCATAATAAAGTAGGTTTTATTGCAAATGTTCAAGATGGGATGTTTGTTAATAACATTACGATGATTAAAAATGATAAAGGATTATTTCTAGATGCTCCCCAAGGTAATGCTTCTATTTCAAATAGTGTTTTAGTTGGAAATACGATCAACTGCCAGGCTACTAGTGCCGATAAAGCAATTATACAAAGTAATTTGGTGACAACAGAATGTAATAGAAATGCGACCTCTAAGCTCCCTAATATTCTTTATCCTGCTAATGAAAAATTAATAGCAGGTAGTACAGATGAGGGAGTATGCGATGTAACAGCGAAAGAAGGTTTATTTTGTCCTTTTAACACTCCTAAAGATAGTTTTTTAGGTTTTTTTAAGCCTCGACTTTTAGAAAGTTATAATACTTTAGCTGACTCCTTAATTATTAATAAAGGTCGTTTATATAGTGACGGCACTTCAGTCGGATTAGCAAGCTGTGAAAGTGTTGATCAACGTGGGAAAAAACGTAGCGGTTATGATGAGCTATGTGATCTTGGAGCGATTGAATATATTTTAGATACTGAGATATCCTCAGTAGGTCAAGATATTAGATATGGCCAAGTTGCAAAATTTAATATTCTTGGTTCTCTAAGTGAAGCAGATTTAGTGACTCCAGCTACGTGTAAGCGATTGTTTGGCGAGCGAGCTGATGGAAAAGAATGGCAACCAGGATGCCTTAGAATTAAACAAAGTACAGACACACCAGTTTCTAAAGGCAATATAACTTTAGATCAAAATGGAAATGTAATTTATACACCAAATGGGAACTGGCATGGCGCGGATATTTTTAGTATTCAGGTTGTTACGAGTGTGTCTCGATTTAATGAAGGCGTAGAGTTTCAATATATCACTATCCCGACAAGAATTGTTCAGGATCCTTTATCTGGAATTGAAGACAAATCTGTCAGTACCGGAGGTGGAGGTAGTGTTGGTGGGGCCTTTATTTTAAGTTTATTAGGTTTAATTGCTTTACGCCGTTTCAAGTCATAATCAGGGATGAGACTATGAAAAATTATAAAAAGGCATTATTAGCGTTAGCTGTGCTTGCAAATATGCCACTTTTTGCTGATACCACAAATAAAAGAATTGAGGTCACAACTTTTGCTGATGAAGATGGTGAAAATACGAACGCATGTTCATTAAGAGAAGCTATTAAAGTTGCAGAAACTCGTAAATCCGCTTATGGGTGTACTGTATTTAGCCTCGATACTGATCAGGTAATTCAGTTAAAAGCTGGAACTTATACTTTAAATAAAGAATTGGTGCCCAATGCTAATATTTCTATTTATGGCTATGGTGAACGTGAAGAGGATAAAATCTGGTCAGAAAAAAATGTTTTAACAAATGACTATCCTGCTCTACCAGAACTTAAAACACGTATTAATGCTGCGGGTAAGTCGCGTATATTTAACACAGCAGAAAATCAAAAAGCATTATTTTTGCAAAATATTATTTTAGAAAATGGTATAGCTTTAAATCAAGGTGGAGCTATTTATGCGGGTGGTAATGTTACATTATTAAATTCTCAAATTTTAAACTCTCAAGCTCCAAAAGGTGGAGCTGTTTTTCTTGGTGGTAGTGGAGTAAATTTATCAATAACTCATTCCCTCTTGCAAGGCAATCAAGCAAGTACTGGTAGCGTGTTAGCTATGAGTTGTAAAAATGGTACTGAGTATGCTAAACGAGAGGTTACTCTTACATCCTCAAGTATTATCAAGAATGGTTCAAGCAATTCTGCGAGTACATTTGAATTTTGTGGCGAGCCGAAAGCTACTTTTACAATTAATACAATTGCTCAAAATATTGCCAGCACTGTAAATGGGGTTATTTTAAAATTTACAGGAGATGCGATTCCTGGTAATACAACAAATCCATCAACTATTTTAAGTGGTGGAAGTAGTTTAAAACTACAAAATAATACTATTGTTGAAAATAACGCAAATACAACTTTCCTATATGATAGTTTAGGTGGGAAAGAGTTAAATTTTAATATAATTGGATACAATCCAGTTGGTTATGCTTGTCGATATTTAGCAGGCTCAGCAGCAGATTTAAAAAACACGGGTCTTAGATTATCTTTTAATGCACTCAATTTAAGTAATAATACTGATAAATGTGATTTACCAACAGAGGTACTTTCGTCAGCTAATAAGACAATTGATATTTCAGGTGTTCCATTTAACTCTTTACTTGAGCGCCATGAAAAAGCTACAGCAGTAACTGGTTTTTTACCACTTTATTTTCCATTGGTAGCTACTGGAAAAGAAGATTTAATAGATGTAGACCCTGAGGGTAAAGCTATATGCGCTGATATAGATCAACGTGGTTTAGCTCGACTCCCAACTAATAAACTATATTATCAGCCCGATAACATTGCTCGTAATAGCTGTGATATAGGTTCAGTAGAACTAATGAAATTAACTGCTGGTGATTTAAGAGGTTTAGGCAACAGCTCTCTCACTACTTTACTTGAGGGATACCAAACCCAGTATGATACTGCAGAAAAAAATCTCACTAATCCACTTTATTCATATTTGTGGAATGTCTTAAAAATAGATTTGGCAAATTATAAAAATCTTCTTGATCAAACTAAAGCAAATGCAAAATACCGAGCGATCTATATTGATTTGAAGGCAAATGGCTTACCTTTGCCAAATGAAGATAGTAGCCATCTTCTAAAGTTTTTTAATAGTACGGACTATAATATTAATCTTGAATCTGTTGGAACAGGATTGATAGATGACAAAGTTGCAAGCACGGAAAAAGACGATAAACTTTTTTGTGAGTGGAATAGTGCTTTACAGCAAATTATATTCTATCGATCGGATGATATTACTACTCAAGCTGGTGACTACAACTATTGTAAATATACGATTAGTAGTAAAGATGGTTCTACTCAATCATCTGGTCTTTTAGAAGCACGATTTGATAATGTTGCACCTGTAGCAAGTGATAGTAAAGTTGTATTCCAATATTTAGCAAATGAAATAATTCCATTAAATTTACTTAAATACGCAAATGATGATGGAGATGGTCCAGCTAATACACTTATTACAAAGCCTAATAAACCTCAGTTTGCAGATTTGCCTATATATTTGCCAAGTAAAACTTCAAAAGATGGAATTTTTACAGTAGTTAAGGCAGATAGAGAAGGCCCTTGTCCAGGTGAAGATAAGGATAATACTTGTTATGGTGGTAATATTTATATTCAAGCTAAAAATAGTTTTAATAACTTCAATGATACATTAACTTATTACGTATATGATGCTGATAATAAAATTTCAAATGCAGGTACTATCAGTTTAGTGAGTAGTAATACTACTGCTGGAGGTGGTAATAGTGGAGGCGGTGGTGGCAGCTTGGGAATTTTATCTTTAGCATCGTTACTTGGTTTAGCAGCTTATAGACGCTATCGTAAATAAACTCAAAGAATAAAAAAAGCCTCCAATTGGAGGCTTTTTATAAGAAATAAAATCAAAATAATTAAGTGATTAGATGCCTTATCTTTGATAGCCAAATAAGAACTTAGTGTTCTAAATACTTGTTCATGTATTCTTCACGAATTGCTGTTCTTTCTTCACCATTCGCTTTAAGCATCCGCTCACGTAAGTCTTTTCGCTCTTGCGTACTCATTTTTTGCCATGCTTCACGCATTTTTTGTTTTTCAGCTTCAGGAAGTTGAGTAAACCAGTCCATGCGTTGCTGTAAGTTGGTGCTTTGATTCGCTGGTAGCTCTTTTAAACTCTGGTAACGTTTAATGACTGCACGTTGCTCTTCTTCGGAAAGGGCATCCCATGTGTCATCGACTTGTGCATTGGCATCTTTAGAAAAAATCCAAAAGCGTTCAAAACCTGCAAAACTTGTCTGCAAGAAACTTAATGAACACAGGATAAGCGCTAATTTTTTAGCTGCCATGTTGTACTTTATCCTCACCCAACACCATTAACATCTCTAAATCTTCCACCATTTGTGGAGATAATTTAGGATTTACGATCACTTGATTTTGTGGCTTATCCACAATCTCGACTGAGTTAGGCAGAATCACAAAACCTGTAATTGCTGCGGCAAGTGCGAAACCAGTCATTTTCCAGACACTATAATAAGAGGCTGGTTTTTGTTGAATATGGTCAAGCACATGATTCATGACCACTGTTTTATTTTTATGGTGATCTGCCAAACTATCAAGTTTGGATATCACCTTTTTAGTGAAATCATCATGATTCATCAGAACCTCCCAAGGGATTTAAATGTGCCAAATATTCTCTAAGTCCCTGAATTGCTCGGTGATAATGGGTTTTCACACTACCTTCGGTACAGTTCATGATCTGAGCTGTTGTATGGGTGTCAAACCCTTCCCACGCACGTAACATAAATGCCTGTTGTTGACGAACAGGTAGTTTTTCAATCGCTTCCCGAATTTCCTCTATCGTTACCGCTTGATCGAGAAAATCTGCAGGATTAATGGCTTTTTCATCAACTACATCGATAACTTCGTCGTCGTCATTATCCAGGCTAACTTTTTTGAAGAATGAAAATGGGTTTGCTCTACGAGCTTCTTTGCGGCGCCAATCCTGAAGTTTGTTATTCAAAATAGTGTAAAACAGGGGATACCATTCTTCAGTACTTTTATCGGCGTAAGATTTGTGTAAAGCAATAAATGCTTCTTGTACCAAATCCATCGCAATACCTTGTTGACCTTGGGTAGCACTCTCCATCATCACCAAAGCACGACCAGTAACATCTTGCATAAAAACTTTCAGGCGTTGCTCAGCCGTGCTGGCATGAGCACTAGATGTTTCCGATCGAGACTTTTTCGGTGCTAAATCCATGGAGATGGAAAATCCTGTCATTGGACATACCCACCTTATCTTCAATATATCTCTTATATAACGTTGAAAAGAGGTGGGAGGTTGACAACAATCGGTTATTTTTTACTAGTGTAATTGATTTTTTTCACAAATATGTGCGATGTAAAATAAATTAACGTTTTATTGGCGTTGGCGAACCATCTCAAAAAAACAAATAGATCCTGCAATTGCCACGTTTAATGACTCTTGTCCGCCTGGTTGGGGAATAGTTACTGATTGTGCGTGATCTAATGCATAATCACTAGCACCTTGTCCTTCATTTCCTAAAATCCACACACACGGTTTAGAAAGGTCTTTTGAGTAAAGACTGGTTGAGCGGTGAGAGCTAGTAACAAAAACCGGGATTTGAAATTTTGGAAGGATATCTGTCAGCTGGAAGTTTTCAAAACAATGTAAGCTAAAATGAGCGCCCATGCCTGCTCTTAAAACTCGTGGTGACCAAAGTGATGCAGAGCCTTGTGTGCAAATGATTTGTTTAATATTTGCTGCTGCTGCTGAACGTAGCAAAGTACCTACATTACCCGGATCTTGAATATTTTCTAGAATTAAGGTGTCTACATTGTAGTCGATAGTTGATGCAGTTTTAGGTAAATCAATAATCGCTAAGCAAGGTAAGCTTGTACCTAATGTGCTCAAATCTCTATATAAAACTTCACTAATAACAAAGATATGGCCTTGATGTAGCTCTGTTATTTTCTTTAAATCTTCGTGTTCTAAGGCCTGTTCTGTCGTAAATAAAGAAAAAATCTTCTTTTGCTGTTGTAACCAAGCCAAACAAAGATGGGTGCCTTCAAGAACGGTTTGTTGGTGCTTTTTTCGGGCGTTACTGAGTTCGATTAATCCACGCAAATGTTTAATTTTTGCATTGTCTTTTGATTCTAAAAAAATAACCGCCATAAGAAAATATCCAACAAAAGGGCACCATCATACTATGATGCCCTAAGTAATTAAAATTATTAGTGGTAGCTTGTTACGCGTTCAACTTCATTTTTAGAACCGATAATCACAGGTACACGTTGGTGAAGTTCTGTAGGTTCAATCTCTAGAATGCGTACACGGCCAGTAGTTGATGCACCGCCTGCTTGTTCAATGAGCATACTCATTGGGTTCGCTTCATACATTAAACGTAAACGACCAGCTTTTTTCGGATCTTTTAAGTCGTATGGGTAAAGGAAAATACCACTACGACATAAAATACGGTGAATATCACCCACCATACATGCTACCCAGCGCATATTGAAATCTTTTTCACGAACAGATGTCTTGCCCGCGAGTAATTCATCAATATATTGTTTTACGGGTTGTTCCCAATGACGTTGGTTAGATGCATTAATAGCGAATTCTTGAGTATCTGCTGCAACCTGTACATTCTCATTCGTCAGCAAGAAGGTTTGAGTTTCTGGATCTAAAGTAAAGAATGCTACGCCATTTCCTACAGTTAAAGCCATCATAGTTGATGGACCATAAAGCACATAACCAGCAGCAACTTGCTGTGTACCAGCTTGCATGAAATCGTTTGCTTGTGTTACTGCATTTTTTGCAGGCAAAATAGAGAAAATCGTACCTACACACATATTGATATCGATATTGCTTGAGCCATCTAATGGATCAAATAAAACGAGGTATTTACCATTTTCTTGTGCAGGTGTGAACTCATCAAGCTCTTCAGAAGCGAGACCGCCTACATGCGGGTGTACTTTTAAAGCATCAATTAAGTAGTCATTCGAAATCACATCAAGTTTTTTCTGTGTTTCACCCTGAACATTTTCATTGCCAGCACTACCTAAAATACCAGCCAGAGCACCTTTTTGTAATGCTTGGTCGATTGTTTTACAGGTCGTGGCAATAGTATCGATGACTTGAGCCAACTCAGGTGTTAGATTCCCTTTTTGTTGTTGTAAAAATTGGGACAAAGTGAGGTTGGACATAAAAAAACGCTCCTGTGCTTCAAGCATCAAAATGAGTCAGATAAATACGTGGCATATTCTAGATGAGAATGTCACAAAATAAAAATTATCTTACTTTATTTGTGTTGGATTTATGCTTACAAGCCCCAATTAAAATGGTATGTTGATTGCATTACAAAGGATTGTATATTTTTAGGAGAATCGAAATGACAACAAAGAAGTTTGATGCGACCCCCACAGCAGGTGAACCAATCAATCTAGATGAAATTTCGAAAGAAAATGTTCAGGAAGCTTGGAAAGATTATGAGGCAAAACCTGAATATAAAGATTTTAATAAGCATGATTTGATTGAGTCCATGCAACATCCTGAAGAAGAAAAGAAATCTTCTTAAGTAATAAAAAAACGCTCATATTATTATGAGCGTTTTTTTATGCATATCCCTTATTTTAATAAAGGAGGGACTGCTTCGTAATTAATCTCAACGCGGCGATTTTCTTTCCACGCTGATTCATCATGTCCCGCATTAACAGGAGCTTCTTTACCATAACTTACAGCTTCAAGTTGCTGCGGGTTTACACCATTGGTAATTAAATAGCTTTGTACAGCTTTAGCACGACGCTCACCTAAAGCCATGTTGTATTCACGTGTACCACGTTCATCTGTATGGCCTGTTAATGCAACTTTTGAATTTGCATTTGCGATAAGGAACTGAGCGTGAGCTTGAAGTGTTTGGTAGTCTTCAGTAGATAAATCGCTGCTGTCATAATCAAAGTGAACAACCCGTTTAGCCAAAGCCGCTTTATTTGATTCAGTTACACCTTTAGATGAAGCGCCTGCCAAATTTTGAGCATTTAATGCAGCATCTTCACTTAAACCAGAAGTGTTTACCGTACTTGGATTTGTACCAGTTGTGGTAGTCGCTGCAGGTTTACGGCTAGCACAGCCTGTCATTACGAGTGCTACGCTAAGAAAGGGTAGAGCTAAATATTTGATTGATTTCATGATCATCTCCGTCAATGGAATTAAAAGTTATTTTGGTGCCCAGGCTGGTTCACGTACTTCACCTTGTTCGCTTGGTAAATTCATACGGAAACGTCCATCAGTAGACATAATAGACAACAAGCCACGGTTGCCTTCACGAGTTGCGTAGACCACCATTTGCCCATTTGGTGAGAAACTTGGTGATTCATCTAAACTAGTTGGGGTAAGAATATTGGTGATGCCAGTATTAATGTCTTGAATTGCAACTTTATAACTGCTGCCACTTGGGCGATGAACAAGTGCAATCTTTTTGCCATCTGCACTCAGAGTTCCACGTGCATTAAATGACCCTTTAAACGTTAGACGTTTTACTGAGCCATCAGCAAAGGTATAACGATAAATTTGGGCAGAGCCACCACGGTCAGAAGTGAAAATAAAGGATTTTCCATCTGGTGTGTAACGTGCTTCGGTATCAATTGCCGAGTCATTTGTCATGCGTTTGACTTGGCGAGTTGATAAATCCATTTGATAGATTTCAGGGTTGCCATTCATAGATGCTGTAAACAGCATTGATTGGCCATCTGGTGAGAAACTTGGTGCGCCGTTTAGACCTCTGAAACTAGTAAGAACTTCACGTGTTCCAGTTGATAAATCCTGTAAATAAATTGCTGGACGTTTAGTTTCAAAAGAAACATAAGCAATTTTTTTAGCATCTGGTGTCCATGCCGGAGAAAGAATTGGATCACGAGACGATAAAACAGTCTTTGGTTGTTCACCATCCGTATCTGCAATTTGTAGTGTATAACGCTCGGCAGGTGTTGCAGGGTTTCTTAGTACATATGCAATACGGCCGCTAAAGTCACCAGGAATGCCAGTAAGCGCTTGATAAATAGCATCACTTACCATATGACCAGCCTGACGTATGCGAGCAGCTGGTACATTTAAAAGTTCATTTAAAATGTATTGTTGCTTTTGTACATCATAAAGTTGGTAGTGAACTTCAAAACCTGTCGCTGTTTGTTTAATTTGACCAGTAACTACATATGGAATACCCGCGGCTTGCCAGTCAGAAGCTTGAATCTGATTAATTGCAGCATTGGCAGGTAAGTTTTTAGATGAGCTTGTAAAGCGCCCAGAACGGTTTAAGTCTGTTTCAACAATAGGATAGAGCCCATTGTCGTTTGTAAATGGGACAATAGCAATTTTGGGTGCCTGATCTGGTGCTTTGGCAATTTCCAGATATAACTGGGCAAAAGCAGTGGTAGAAGCAATAGGGCTTAAGGCAGTGATCAGTGCTAAAGATAGCAGGTGTTTGCGGCTCGTATTCATAAGTTTAAAGTCATAGCAGGTATTTTTGTGACTGTTGATTTTGTAGCATAGTTACATGCCTTAAACTATTTAAAGCATGTAACTCTTTCAAAATTATTGCGCTCTAAATGTAGAGCTAACACTTCTTGCTTCACGTCTTGCATCTGGATCTGATGGCATAGGATATGGCGCTGCGGCTTGAATTGCAGCTTTAATACTTGCGTCTAAAGCATCGTCACCGCTTGAACGGGTGATCACAATAGAATTAACGCTTCCCGAATCGGAGAGGGTAAAACGAACACCAACTGTTTTACCACTACTGCCAGTTGGAACATCCCAAGAGCGTCGAATTTTTTGCTCAAAATCGCGTCTAGCTGAAGAAGCAACCTTTTTAGCTTCAGCTTTCTTTTGAGCTGCCTCTTCTTGTGCTTTTTGAGCAGATGCAGCTTTGGCTTCGGCCTCTGCTTCAGCTTTACGCTTAGCATCGTCAGCAGCTTTTTGCTTGGCTTTAGCATCAGCCTCAGCTTTGCGTTTAGCATCGTCAGCAGCCTTTTGCTGTTTGGCTTTCGTATCGGCCTCAGCTTTACGTTTAGCATCATCAGCTTTTTGCTGTTTAGCTTTTGCATCGGCCTCAGCTTTACGTTTAGCCTCGTCATTGGCTTTTTGTTGCTTAGCTTTTGCATCGGCCTCAGCTTTGCGTTTAGCTTCCTCAGCTTTTTGTTGCTTAGCTTTAGCATCTGCTTCAGCTTTACGTTTAGCATCGTCATTAGCTTTTTGCTGTTTAGCTTTAGCAGCAGCTTCAACTTTTCGTTTAGCGTCATCGGCAGCTTTACGGGCTTCACTTTGTTCATGCTTGGCTTTCGCATCGGCCTCAGCTTTTCGCTTAGCCTCTTGTTGTGCTTGAAGCTTAGCGTTTTCGGCCTTTTGAGCTTCACGTTTTAATTTTGCATCAGCCTCAGCTTTACGTTTAGCGTCTTCAGCAGCTTTACGAGCTTCACTTTGCTCTTGTTTAGCTTTGGCATCTGCTTGAGCTTTTGCCGTTTGTTCGGCCTTACGCTTTTGTTCAGCTTCTGATTTTGCTTTAGCTTCAGCCTGCTGTTTTTGTATTTCCTCTTTACGTTGCTGTTCCGCTGCTGCTTGTTTAGCTTTTGCAGCTTCTTCAGCTTTACGTTTTTGCTCAGCTAACTTAGCTTGTTGTGCCTGTTCAGCCTTTTGCTGTTGGGCGGCAAGTTGTTGAGCTGTTGGAGGAGGAGGCGTAGTCGGAAGATTTTGAGGAAGCGTTTCATCCACAATAGGGGCTAATACCTCTTTTGCTTCATTGGTAGCTGTAGTCTCTTGTTCAACTTCTTTTGCTAAAGGAGGAGGCAAATCTTCTGGCTTAACTAAAATAGTTGTTAGCTTTTTTGGCTGTTCAGGTGGTTTACTCAAGCCTAAAAAAAGCAAGCCAACAATGGCAATTGCATGAACTCCGAGTGTAAAGCTCAATGCAATCGCATTTTGTTTAAAGGGCGGCTTTTGATTTTTGTTCATAGCTTATTTTAAAGGCTCTGTCAGAAGGCCAACTTGAGTTAAACCTGCTTCTTGTAAACTCGCCATCAATGATACGACTTCTCCATAAGGACGAGACTTATCACCATTGACTAAAACTGTGAGTTGTTTGTTTTCTTGTTCAGCTTGTTTTTGAGCATCGCTTAAAACTTCTTCAAGTTTTTCACGAGATAATGGTTCATTATCTTTGTAATCTTCATACTGAAGATAAATATTGCCATCTTTGCCAATTGTTACCATGGCTGGCATATCTTTTGATTCAATTGGATGGTTATTTGCTTGAGGTAAATCAACCTTGATACCACTGGTAATCATAGGGGCAGTTACCATAAAAATAACCAAAAGCACGAGCATAACGTCAATATAAGGTACGACGTTCATATCACTTTTTAATGGTTTTTTTATGCGCTCAAAGCGCCCTGAACGCTGAATTGCCATTATGCATCTTCCTGTGATGAACCCACAGATTGACGTTGCAATAAAGCAATCATCTCTTCAGCAAATAAAGCGCGATCAGAATAAACACTTTCACTTTTAGCAGTGAAATGGTTAAAAGCTAATACAGCAGGAATTGCGGCAAACAAACCAATTGCAGTTGCAATAAGTGCTTCGGCAATACCCGGTGCAACAGTTGCTAGAGTTACCTGATCAACCGCAGCTAAACCGATAAAGGCATTCATAATACCCCAAACAGTACCGAATAGACCGATGTACGGTGCTACAGAACCGATACTTGCTAAAGTACCTAAGCCGTATTCTAAATGGCTCTGATCACGACTCAAACCTACACGCAAAATACGTTCAGTGCCTTCAATTGTTTGTGAAACAGGAGCCTGACGCTTTTTAAGTTTAAAAAATTCGCTCAACCCTTGATAAAAAATATCTTCAAGCCCAGAGCGCTTTGAGTTGAGTTGAGCATTGTTATAAAGCGTATTGAGTTCGGCACCAGACCAGAACATTTTTTGGAAATGTTCATCGTCTTGATGTGCTTTTTTATAACTCATATGTAACTTGGCAATCAGATACCAACTAAAGATCGATGCTAACAATAAAATTAGCATGACCAACTGAACGACTGGACTTGCTTGTAAAATAAGGTCAGAAATATGCAGGGTTGATTCAATGTTTGTTGCCATAGGTTACATATGCCGGTTGTTTTTTTAGTCTTGTTCCAATTCTTTACGAATAAGATCACGTATTTCTTCTGGAAGACGACGAGCTACAAGTTCTTTACTTAAACATGCCAACTCAACCTCGCCAGAAGCAAGCAAGATTTCACCACGATAAATATTTTGTTGCAACACAAATGACGCAGCTTTACATGAAACTACACGTGCTGTAACAGTAATTAAATCATCCATTAAAATAGGACGCATGTATTTTACGTCAATTTTGTGTACGACAAAGTTGTAGTCTTTTTGATGCCAGTAATGATCAACGCCAGAAGCACGGAGCCATTCAGTACGGGTACGTTCCATATAGCGAATATGGTTGGCATGGTAAACAATACCACCTGCGTCCGTATCTTCAATATAAACACGAATGTTGAATTCAAAATGATTCGCCATGAGAGTATTCCGTTTTAGTTCACTATAGAGCTTTATATTTAAAATATGGCTTTGAATAAAACATCAGCTCTATTCAACAGCCATACATCTGCTTTTAAATACGGGGCAGTTTAGCAGATTGCATACTAAGTCCTATGGCACAACCTTTCAATTGCGGTTGCTGTATTTCTAATCTAAAAACGCTACATCTTATGGCTAGCAAGCTTTTAAAGTTAAGAGGGCTTCCATGAAGTTTGAACTTGTTTTGATATATTCGGATAATCTAATACGAATCTTACATGTAGCTCGGTCCCAGTTTTTAAAGCCTTGTTATCTACAATAAAATAAGGACTATGATTTGGTGCCGCCTGAGTTAAGTCCTGATTTTCTGGAGTTGCGCCCAAGAAAACAAAAAATGAGGGCATTAACTTGCCATAATAGGCAAAATCTTCACTTGCGCTTGCATTGTGATCTAAAACATGGAGTTTTGAATCGCCAACAACTTTGGCTAGAGTTGGCTGAATAAACTGAGTGAGCGCTTTGTCGTTCATGGTTACTGGAGCGTAAGGAGCAATTTCAACTTTGGCGGTCACGTCATTGGCTTGAGCGTTATGCTCTATCAGGGTTGGTAAACTTTTTAAGATATTTGCCCGTATCTGCTCGTTGTTAGAGCGAATAGTCCCAATCATATTGACTTGTTCTGGAATCACATTGCCTGCTGTACCCCCTTGAATGTTACCGATGCTGACAACGCCCATGCCTTGGGTGAGATCAGTTCTTCGGCTAATAAGGCTCTGCAAATTATTAATCATTTGTGCCGATGCATAAATCGGATCTCTACCTAACCAAGGGGTTGAGCCATGTACCTGCTTGCCGTTGACCTGAATACGCAAGTGATCTGCACTATTTAAAATGGCACCATCTTTATAATAAAGGTGTCCACTTTGCATACCAGATATGACATGCATTCCAAAAATAGCCTCGGGTTTATAATCTCTAAATGCGCCATCTGCGATCATTTTTCTTGAGCCGATTTGATCACCCTGCGTAAAGTTGTCTATATCTGCTCCACCTTCTTCAGCGGGTTGAAAAACAAAGACAACGGTACCCGATATTTTATCTTTATTGGCAGCCAGAATTTTTGCTGCGCCTAATAACATTGCAGTGTGTGCGTCATGTCCACAAGCATGCATTACGTAAGTTTCTTTTCCTTGATAAATTGCTTTCTGTTTACTCGCAAAGGGAACACCACTTTTTTCTTCCATAGGTAGTGCATCCATATCGGCTCTAAGTGCAATAATAGGGCCAGGTTTATTCCCTTTTAAAATGCCAATAACACCTGTTTTCGCATAACCTGTTTTGACCTGAATGCCATAGGACTTTAATTCTTTTTGAACTAGTGCAGATGTTTTAAATTCCATATTGCCAAGTTCAGGATGCTCATGAATATGTTGTCTTAATTGAATAACCTGATTTTCATTTTGTTGTGCAGCATCTTTTACCCAATCTGCTAGGCTCAGCTGACTCATTAGAGCGAGTGGAAAAATCAAAGCGGCTTTTTTGTACATGTCCTTATCCTAAAAATATTATTGTTCATAAGATTTGCTATCTAGATTTCTTATAATGTAGTTTTTAGAAATATTAAAAAATCAATAAGGTATAAAGAAAGACTTAAAAGGTATAGAGTAGCTAATTTATTGATAAGACAATTATTATTTTAATTGGATAGAGAGATTAAATTAAAAAAGAAAGAGAAAATTCTCTTCCTTTGATTAGTTTTTAGGCTCAGGCGGTGTCATTCCAAACTGTAAATAAGATTGGTTGGTTGCAATCCGACCTCGTGCAGTACGCATGACATAACCTTGTTGAATTAAATAAGGTTCAATCACGTCTTCAAGTGTACCGCTGTCTTCAGCCATCGCTGCTGCAAGCGCTTCAACTCCAGCAGGACCGCCATCAAAACGCTCGAGTAGCATGCTCAAGTAACGTCGGTCTAGGGTATCTAGGCCAGCTTTATCAACATTGAGCATATCAAGCGCACGCTGTGCCATTTCATGGGTCACTTCGCCTGTGCCTTTCACTTGTGCATAGTCACGAACACGTCGTAATAAACGGTTAGCGATACGAGGTGTTCCACGTGATCGACGAGCTACTTCTTCTGCGCCTTCAACTGTAATGGGTACATCCATTAAGTTTGCAGAGCGTGACACAATATGAGTCAAGTCTTCTACAGAGTAGAACTCGAGACGTTGCACAATACCGAAGCGATCACGTAGTGGTGAGGTCAGTAAACCCGCACGTGTGGTGGCAGCGACAAGTGTAAAAGGCGGTAAATCGAGTTTAATTGAACGAGCAGCAGGGCCTTCACCAATCATGATGTCAAGTTGGTAATCTTCCATCGCTGGATACAGAATTTCTTCAATCACCGGTGAAAGACGATGAATTTCATCAATAAATAAAACATCGCCTTCTTCAAGGTTAGTCAGCATTGCTGCTAAATCACCTGCACGTTCCAAGACAGGCCCCGAAGTAGATTTGAGGTTGCCACCCATTTCACGTGCAATAATATTAG
The DNA here is from genome assembly GCF_000581275.1 of Acinetobacter sp. 809848. Classification (NCBI taxonomy): domain Bacteria; kingdom Pseudomonadati; phylum Pseudomonadota; class Gammaproteobacteria; order Moraxellales; family Moraxellaceae; genus Acinetobacter; species Acinetobacter sp. 809848. Next base: position 4,873 of record NZ_JEXG01000019.1, on the reverse strand, counting down.
CTAGTGTTGTTTTTCCTAAGCCAGGCGGACCAAAAATCAGTGTGTGGTCGAGTGCTTCACCACGACCACGAGCAGCGCCAATGAAAATTTCCATTTGCTCGCGTACGACTGGTTGTCCAATATAGTCGGCAAGAGAAGTTGGTCGAATAGCCCGGTCAAAATGATCTTCAGGTTTTTCTGTTCCACTGATTAAACGGTCTTGCATAAGTGTTTTACTTCATCATGGATTTAAGAGCAGCACGAATAATATCGGCTGATTCTGTGTAATCGGCTTTAACCGCAGCAACAGCTTTTTGTGCTTCAAGTGGCTTATAACCTAAAGATTGCAACGCAGCTTCTGCTTCTGCAACAGGAGAGTTTGCAGCAAATTGAATTTGAGGCATGGTCGCCACAGTTGAAGTGCCTTGAGCCAATGTTTTGAAACGATCACGGAGTTCAATCATTAAACGTTCAGCTGTTTTTTTGCCAACCCCTGGAACTTTGACCAGCGTATTTATATCATCATGTTCAATGGTGTGAACCAATAACTCAACGCTTAGTGTCGATAAAATACCCAATGCCATTTTCGGGCCGACACCATTTACTTTTAATAAGGTGCGGAAAATTGTTTTCTCTTGAGCATCGCTAAAACCGTAGAGTTGTTGAGCATCTTCACGAACAACTAAATGCGTCCATAACGTAACTTTCTGGCCTTTTTGTAATTGGCAAAATGTTGAAAGTGGCGTATCAATTTCATAACCCACACCGTTTACATTTAGTAAGACAGTAGGGGCTTCTAGGGCAAACACTTCGCCAATTAAACATCCGATCATAGCGTAATTTCACTTATTCATAACTGTAAATCTGGTCGTTCTAAAATGAATTGAAAACGACACTAGTTTTATTTCTTTCTATATCAAGCCAGCTTAAAACAAACCTATTTTATTGCCTTGTAGCTCTTGCGCCAAGCTATAAGCCTGATGATCTGAGAACTTACTGATAATATCGAGGACTTGCATGATATTGCTGTAGTGATTATTGCTAAAGTTAGCACCATATAGATTAAGGATAGACATTAAACGTTGTTCTTTAAAGCTTAAAGATTTATGCGGAGTTGTGAGTGGTACAAATGCATCCAAAATCGTTTGTAAACTTTGGTGCGCAATAATTTCTAAACCAGACTTCTGCGGGTGCTCAAAAATTTTATCACGTGCCAGATTTTTGGCAGTTTCAATACCAATTGCAATATCTGGCGAACAATATTGCAAAAGATTGCCTTTAAGCTGACCTGTAATGATTTCATAATGATGTTTAGCAAAGGCTGTAGTAACTTCATCTACAAGCCGTTTCATGACACGACCACGTAATGCCGAAATCTTTTGTTGCCATGTACTGTTTGGATGAGATAACTCTTCAGGCTGACCATAGTCGGCAATAAGATTTAGGAATATTGGTTCAACTTCTTGGTAACTCAGCATATTCAAGACAATGCCATCTTCTAAATCAATGAGGGCATAGCAAATGTCATCAGCAGCTTCTAGCAGGTAAGTGAGTGGATGACGGCAATAATGATATTCGCCGAGTTGAATCAATCCAAGTTGTTCTGCAATCTGTTTTAAAATTTCTTTTTCAGACTGATAACAACCAAACTTTGCTCTTTGATGGGAAGGGCGGTCACCCTGAGAAGCAATTGTTTTTGAAAGCCATGGATATTTTAGATAAGCACCTAAAGTTGCATAAGTTAAGCGCATACCGCCATCATTTGGATGATAGTCAATGCGACTTAATAGACGTAATCCTTGAGCATTACCTTCAAACTGACGAACATCAGCTTCTTCTTCGGGGCTTAGTTTTTTCAAAAAATCATCATGCGAGGCATCATCGAACCATTCGCGAATTGCATATTCACCCGCATGCCCGAAAGGGGGATTACCAATATCGTGGGCCAGACATGCTGCCTGAATAATTGCCCCAACATCGGCAGGTGAAATCCAGACGGGTAATTCGTCTTTTATTTTTTCTGCGGCAAGCATACCCATTGAGCGACCAATGCAGGAAACTTCAAGGGAGTGTGTTAAGCGGGTATGAATGCCATCATGCTGTGCTAGAGGATGAACTTGAGTCTTACGGTTTAACTGACGAAAACTTTGAGAAAATATAATGCGGTCATAATCTTTATGGAATGGGCTACGAGCCAGTTCTGTACTACTTTTTTTGCTACCTAAACGAACTGCAGACAGCAGCTCTAACCAACGCATTTGTTCCATTTATCATTATTCAAAACTATAAAACCTGATCATGCCAAAAAAAACTTAAAAGCACTAGCTTGGTGCGACATAGTTTGTCTTAGTTCGGGTTTTATTATGTTATTGAATAAACATGCAACAATTTATTTTTAGCAAGAATGACTAAAAAAATGATTTTGAACAAAAAACAAATCACTTCTTGCAGAATTAGGTTACAGAATACTGATTCTACATCTAGCTGATTTTAGCAAGACGCAGTAGAATATGCGCTCTCTCTAAAGTCACATTGCGGTAAGGTTCACAAGACCTGCCCGTGGAGCCAAAATCAACATGTTTATCGTGGCCGGTGCAGCAGCACATTCTTCTTTTAAGAAAGCTCAACTATTAACACGTTTATCGTCAATTAGTTCTGTTCAATCTTTTGACAGCCAATGGGTCTATTTGTTTGATCAAGCGCTCAACGAGCAGCAACATCAATCTGCTTTGCAATTATTGAATGACGGTGAGTCTTTTGAACTTCGTCAATCTGCAAGTGATGAGATTCAGATTTTAGTTACACCACGTGTGGGTACTATTTCACCTTGGTCTTCTAAAGCAACTGATATTTTCAAAAACTGTAATACACCAGTACACCGTTTAGAACGTGGTCTTTTATTTACGTTAAAAGGTGTTACTGAAATTACGAATGAAGTTAAACAAGTACTTCATGACCGTATGACAGAAACAGTTTTTGCTCAAATTGATGATGCAAAAGCATTATTTTCAGAAACAGCTCCAAAACCATTAAATTCAATTGATATCTTGGGTCAAGGCAAAGAAGCTTTGGTTAAAGCTAATAATGAGTTTGGTTTTGCGTTATCTGAACAAGAAATTGATTACTTAACTGAAGCATTCATTAAGCTTGGTCGTAATCCAAATGACATCGAGTTGATGATGTTTGCACAAGCAAACTCTGAGCACTGTCGTCATAAAATCTTTGGATCTGAATGGACAATTGATGGTGAAAAACAACCATTATCATTGTTTCAGATGATTAAAAACACTTATAAAGAATCTCCAACTGATGTGTTATCGGCATATAAAGATAATGCTTCAGTAATTGTGGGTTATGACACGATGCGTTTTTATCCGAAAGCGGATGAAAATGGTCACTTTGTTTATAAATATAAGAGCCAAGCTGCTCATATTTTAATGAAGGTTGAAACTCATAACCACCCAACAGCAATTTCTCCATTTGCTGGTGCTGCAACAGGTTCAGGCGGTGAAATCCGTGATGAAGGTGCAACTGGCCGTGGTGGTAAACCAAAAGCTGGTTTAACAGGTTTCACAGTTTCGAACTTAAATATTCCTGGTTTTGAACAGCCTTGGGAAGAAAACTACGGTAAACCTTCACGTATGGCTTCGCCATTACAAATCATGATTGAAGGTCCATTAGGTGGCGCGGCATTTAATAATGAATTCGGTCGTCCTGCGTTAAATGGTTATTTCCGTACTTTCGAACAGAATGTAAATGGTGAAGTGAAAGGCTTCCACAAGCCAATCATGATTGCTGGTGGTTACGGTAATATCCGTCCTGACCATGTAGAAAAAGATGCGATTCAACCAGGTGATTTACTCATTGTGTTGGGTGGTCCTGCAATGTTAATCGGTCTTGGTGGTGGTGCAGCATCTTCTGTAGATAGCGGTACAATGGGTGAAAGCCTTGATTTCGCTTCTGTACAACGTGAAAACCCAGAAATGGAGCGCCGTTGTCAAGAAGTAATCGATACTTGCTGGCGTTTAGAAGACTTCAACCCAATCGTTTCTGTACATGACGTTGGCGCGGGTGGTCTATCAAATGCTATGCCTGAACTTGTGAATGATCATGAGTTAGGTGCAGTTCTTAACCTTCGTAAAATTCCTTCATTAGAGCCGGGCATGAGCCCAATGGAAATCTGGTCAAATGAAGCTCAAGAGCGTTATGTTCTTGCAATTCGCCCAGAGTCTTTAGAACAGTTCGAATCAATCTGTGCTCGTGAACGTTGTCCATTTGCCGTGTTAGGTGAAGCAACTGAAGCTCGTCATTTAACTGTTGAAGATCCATTGTTCCAGAACAATGCAGTTGATATCCCAATGCAAGTAATGCTTGGCGGTACACCGCGTATGCAACGTTCTTATGAAACAATTGAACGCAAAGGTAACGAATTTGACGCTTCAAAAGTTGATTTGAAAGATGCGATTTTCCGTGTATTGAAAAATCCTACAGTTGCGTCTAAGTCATTCTTAATCACCATTGGTGACCGTTCAATTACAGGTATGGTTGCACGTGACCAAATGGTTGGTCGTTGGCAGATTCCTGTTGCGGATGCAGCAGTAACGACTACGAGCCTACAAGGGTTCACTGGTGAAGCAATGGCAATGGGTGAACGTCCACCAGTTGCATTGTTAAATCCAGCAGCATCTGCTCGCTTGGCAGTTGCTGAAGCAATTACCAATATTGCATGTGCAAACATTGAACAAATTAGCGATATCAAACTTTCTGCAAACTGGATGGCTGCTGCTGGTCAAAAAGGTGAAGACCAAGCATTGTTTGAAGGTGTGAAAGCGATTGGTATGGAAATGTGTCCTGCTTTAGGAATTGCGATTCCTGTAGGTAAAGACTCGCTTTC
>NZ_JEXG01000018.1:0-74765 GCF_000581275.1 Acinetobacter sp. 809848 | reverse complement strand
TGATCGACGGCAACCTGACAGCCAATAAATTGTTTTAATGCAATATGGGCGTTTGTCGACAGACACAGTAACTCAGCAACGCTACCTTGGTTGAGGGTATGCTCGCCCTCAATGCGTTGCAAGAAGACTTGCTGATTTAAAGACTGATTTGAGAATTGGATATGAACAACGCGATTTTGTGAAACAAGGCCTAAACGCTCCAATATACTCGACACACTCATCTGCATTTTTATTATCAATCAAACTTATATTTAGGCCGCATTTTAATTAAAAAAAGACTAATCTGTCTATCTATACTCATTTTCAAAATGTAACTAGTCTAATTATGCAGTTTTAGGTAAATTTCTTATTAAATAGGTATTTAAACCGTAAAATTTACTCATTTTAAAGTGCTATAAACCACCCAAACATAATTAATATTTTTCCTTTATATTCAAATAGATATTAAAGAAAAATAAATATTAAAATTAATAAAATTCAGGATGAGATATGAAAATAAAAAAGTCTGCTTTTTATATATTTATGGTGATTTTTTCACTTCATTCTCCAGCATTTGCTGAACCGAGTGTGGCCGATATTCAATATCGTGCAGAACAAGGGCAATCCGTTGCTCAATATCATTTGGGGATGATGCTTTTAAGCGGCGAACAAGGCGTTGTTAAAAATTATGAACAAGCGTTTAAATGGCTAACTGCGGCTGACCAAAATGGAAGCGTGGGGGCAAAATATAGTTTAGGGATGATGTATTACACAGGCACGGGCGTAGAAAAAGATGCCAAGCGCGCTTTTGATTATTTTACTAAGGCTGCGGCCAAGGACCATGCGAAAGCGCAATATAACTTAGGGGTGCTATATGACAGAGGTGAAGGAACCGCGCAAGATTATGGAAAGGCGTTTGAGTGGTTCAGTCGTGCTGCCAAGCAAGGCTATCCGCCCGCAGAATATAATTTAGCTCAGCTATATAAAAAAGGTCACGGCGTCTCACAAAGCAATGAGCAAGCCCTTAAGTGGTACACCAAAGCGGCTGAGCACAGTGAAAGCGATGCCCAATACAACTTAGCCCAGATGTATTTAAATGGTGAAGGCACGCCGAAAAACCTACAACTGGCAAAGAAATGGTTTCAGCACGCTGCCGATGCAGGCGATATTGATGCGAAAGAAATGCTTAAAAGTTTAGAATAAGGCAACCATCTCTATAATATTTTATTTATAAGATGATGAATCTCTATTATTAACAACATTACACTTATAACTTATTTTATTATTTATTTTTTCTAATTAAATATAAATATTAATTCCATTATTTTAAAAATAAATTTAGTTTTATTATTAAATCAAAAATATTTTAAATATTAAATTGACGTAATTAAAATCACCAATTATTATCTCGTTGCTGGCCACATTGCCAGTCGGTTTTGACAGACCGTTGATCCACGGCGGGTTATAGTACAATCTATAAGTCGTTAGACCCTTGCGTCCCCTTTTCTTTGCGGTAGGACGGATGGGGGACGCCCCGTGCGTGCTGGTTCCATGGATCCCAGTCTGTCAACCCCCTTTCGTTCTACCACCATAAATTAATTCGCGGTAATCTGGTGGTAGGACTCCATAAATTATAAGGAGTTGACCATGACATTTTTCAAACTTATTCCCTCTCCTGCTTAATCATTCTATTTATTTAAAATTTAGGTTTTATATTTCCTAGTTTTTAAATTTATAAATTATTTTTATTTTAAAAATTTAATTATTATATTTTCCTACATGCATAGAAGGATTAATTATTACCTAAAAATTATTTAAAACCTTAAAACTAATTATATTTTTACTCTACTCATAGATATAAATCATTATGAGAATAATATGACAATTTATAAACCTATTTTGGCTTTAAGTTTCGTTCTAGGTAGCTATCGTTTTTCAGTTTGCAAAGTCCTGTTCTCCCACGGGACTTTGTCCCTACTTTTTAGCTTCATGCAGCGGTGTGACAAAAGTAGTCTGGGCTAAGCGTTTGGCTTAGCTCTTTATCTCTGTGTTGCAATGGTTTATTACTTTAAATCAGCGCAAAAGATTAAAGCCTGTTGCAGCACAGAGGCCTAAAGATGTTTGGTTAGTTGAGCTTGTATTTAGATTTAATAAATTCAAATAATTCTTTAAAAAGAGGATGCCATTCTTCTGTTGGAGGGTTTAAAAAAGGATGCCAGAAAAAATCGAAAGTTAATCCATTATCATCTTCACAAAAATGTGACCATTTATCTTTTAAAGCCTCATGTGTACTACACACAAAAACATGCCAATCAGGCCCTGCCTCTGAAGGAATATGTTTACCTAGGTATGAATGAATTTGAGCACTCTTTATTCCAGATTCTTCATAAAGCTCACGCAAAGCGGCGTGTTCTAACTGTTCTTGATGCTCCACGGTGCCTTTAACGATTTGAATTCCTGCTAACAGATGTCTAAATACTAAAATCTCCAAGTTATTATTTATTTCCCTAAATACCACAGGAACCACTTTTTCTATTAAAGTCATGATCATTTTCTTCTTTAAATTTAAGTGGATATTATAAAACTTAGTAAAATCTCAGCAACTTTATAATCAATCAAGCTATTCTGTGCTTACATTAAATTTTTGAACATTTATTAGAATGAACTATACATGGGACGAATTTGAGCAAAGACTTAACACCTATAGAGATGTAACTATTGATCTTGCAAGAATCTTGGATGCGTATGAACTTCAAATAAAAGAACTTCTTCAACAAATCCAATTATTAACTTATGAAGATTCTCTACCTATATTTAATCAGTTATATGAAATACAGGCACATTTAGCTACTGCCAAATTCCGCTATGATCTCGAATTAAATGAAGCTTTGGATATATTTGTTTATCATTTTGATAGAGATGACAAAGAGCTTATAAGCCAATATTGGTATAAAGAATTTAAGAAAAACAAAGATATTCTTTGGCCTTTACCTCAAAATGAATAATGGCTTGTACGTTTTAACCTACAAACTTTTAGGGATTTTGCGGATTGGCGACACCCCTCTTTTTTCCTAATATGAACTCATACAGGAACAGGATGTTCCGGAACATAAAACAACAATAATAGGTTCAAGCACCAGAAGCGTGAGATACGACAGGAGTCATATCTAGTACCCAAATACGAAAAAGCCCAACAGGATGTTGGGCTTTTTTTATTGCTGTTTAAAATATGTTTAGGCTAAACCTATAGAGGACTATGTGCCTGTTCTTGCTTTTTATGGCGTATCCAACGTACCGCTAAAATAACCGCAATCAGCACCACTACCGCAACAAGCGCCGGAACTAACAAAGCTGAAACCGAAAGTAAAATTGCTCCAATCCACTCCCCTGTAGCAACAACAAAATTCCCTAAGCCGCCTGTGGTTGCAGTTGAAACACCACGTGCAGCGACTGTACTCATTTGCACCACGCCTGCCGTACCACCTCCCACAATAATCGCTGCCGCCCAACTGGCAAACTGAGACATTTCTCCGCTGCTAACCGCCATTGTCGCTAATGTACCCGCAATCATCGCCGCAGGAGTCGCGACTGTGTCTAAGGCATTATCGACCCACGGAATATAGTAAGCTGCAACTTCACACACCGTTGCCACACCTAAAGCTAAACACACCGATGGCAGAGCTAACCATTCAAAGCCTTTTGATGGCTCGAACCATCCCATCATGGTTGCAATGCTCATAACCAGTAGCGGCACAAACACGCGAAAACCGCAGGCAGCACTCAGCCCCACGCCAATACATAAACCCAATATTGTTTCCATAACGGTTTCCTTTTCATGCCCATCACGGGTCTTGTTATGTAAGTCTTATTTTTAAATTAACAAAAAAGCCCCATCAGGTGACAGGGCTTTTTGTTAAATGCGAACGCAAATATTATTTCATTCTTAACGTTTAAATTGCGTGCAGTAGCATTTCGTGCAAGGTGGTAAAGGGTCGGTATTAATTTCTAAAAACACTCTATGTCCGCACTGAGCACAGAAGTAGAAGCCTGTTCCGGGTTTTTCGCCAGCTGTTACCATGATTACATTCCTATAATCGTATATATATTAAACAGGAATATAACCCACTTAAAGTGAATGTCAATTGTCCATTTCGCCCGATGATGATGGCATAAATGCAAAAAATGTTATTTGTACGATTTATCTTACATAGATTTAGGGATTTAGCGGATTGATTATCCTCTGCTTTTTTTCTAATATGAACTCATACAGGAATAGGATGTTCCGGAACACAAAACAACAATAATAGGTTCATACATCAGGATCGTGAGATACGACAGGAGTCATATCTAGCAACCAAATACGAAAAAGCCCAACAGGATGTCGGGCTTTTTTTATATTCTTATTTTTCACTTATCTTTCCAATCACATAATTTATAAATGCGCTACAAGAAACAAGCATGTATTTTGCATCACTATAACTAATGGTAGATTCATCCAAAAGTGCATGCCTAATTCCATCTGAATCACTTGTATATCCATATAAGCTTGTCAGAGCTTTCTTAAAAGCGGGATGTAAAGAATGACTTTTTTCAATAATATTTAGCGATGCTCCTAATGTAGCTTTTGGATTATCAGATAAAGTTACACATAAAGCTTCTACTGCACTAATAGATTCTTTAACCGAGTTTCTATAATCAGGTTTTTTTCTATCTGTTAATAAACTTAATGCTGCTTTCAAATGTATTTCTGTACCCGAAAATTTATTAGAAGAGTTAATTGCCGTTTCAATTGACTCAATCTCTTGTTCATCTGTTATGTCTGTTAATTGCTCATCAACAAATCTATATGCTGACAGTTCTTTTTCAAGAATATGATTCACAAATTTAATAAAATTATCCTGAAGATGAATTGGACAATTTTGGGCAGTAAACTCTATAAAATCATACAATTCAAACCATGAGTAAGCGAAAAATCTTTTTCTAATTGCTTCTTTAGCAATATCAAAATCTAGAGGCATATAATCTAGAGGAAGTTTAAAAAAATTATGCCAATAACTTACAAGTAGAGTAAATAAATTCGATGTTCTAAATGTTTTACTGTAATGATAACCATCATATTTTGCCCAAATCGTTAAATGTAAGGCATTCCATAAACCATTTTTTAAATCATCATCTATAGATTCTCTCTGGATTTCGATTCTTATTGGACTAAGACCTTTTCTTTTCGAAAATAACATTCTTTTTACCCCAGATTATTTTTATATCCTTAATCGTATAAGTTTTTTACATTTCTCATGATATAAGAATTTAGTCCATTACCACTCTTAGCTAATATTTTCATTTTTTCGACATGCAGTTGGCCTGCTTTATAATAGCTGTACTGATAAATTTTAATGGTTTTATCAAACTTTACCCTTATATATGTATCACCAATTTCATATGAAAAAACGCCAGAATCACCATCTAAATCTAAATATCTTTCCATTCTTGTTCTCAACAAAAAACCCCATCATCAAGATAGGGCTTTTTTTGAACAATATCAATAATGTTTAACTAAAGTATCAAGCCACTTGGCCTTCTAAAAAGTCTTGCGCAAAACGCTGTAATACACCGCCCGCTTCATATACAGAAACTTCTTCTTCTGTATCTAAACGGCAAGTCACAGGCACTTCAACAATCTCTTCTTTACCATCTGCTGTGGCACGTTCAATCACTAAAGTTAAAGTCGAGCGCGGTGCAATATTACCAATCACGCTATAAAGCTCTGTACCATCTAGCTTTAAAGTCTTGCGGTTTACACCCGGTTTAAACTCGAGTGGTAACACGCCCATACCCACCAAGTTGGTACGGTGAATACGCTCAAAACCTTCTGCCACAATCGCTTCAACACCCGCCAGGCGTACACCTTTTGCAGCCCAGTCACGGCTTGAACCCTGACCGTAGTCAGCACCCGCGATAATAATTAACGGTTGCTTACGGTTCATGTAGGTTTCAATCGCTTCCCACATACGCATCACTTCGCCTTCAGGCTCTACACGCGCTTTTGAACCTTGCTTAATGGTACCGTCTGAACGAACCACCATTTCGTTATAAAGTTTCGGGTTTGCAAATGTCGCACGTTGTGCAGTCAAGTGGTCACCACGGTGCGTTGCGTATGAGTTGAAGTCTTCTTCTGGTACGCCCATTTTGTGAAGGTATTCACCCGCAGCCGAGTCCATCAAAATCGCGTTTGAAGGCGACAAATGGTCGGTAGTAATGTTGTCACCCAAAATCGCAAGCGGACGCATGTTCGCCAAAGTACGTGGTGCAGCCAACGCCCCTTCCCAATATGGTGGACGGCGGATGTAAGTACTTTGCGGACGCCAATCGTAAAGCGGGCTTTTCGCTTGCTCAACTTCGCCCAAGTCAAACATTGGAATGTAGACTTTACGGAACTGTTCAGGCTTCACAGCTTCTTTAACTAAGGCATCAATTTCAGCGTCAGATGGCCAGATGTCTTTGAGGTAAATCGGGTTATCTTCTTTGTCATGACCTAACGCATCTTTTTCGATGTCAAAACGAATCGTACCCGCAATTGCATACGCTACGACAAGCGGTGGAGATGCCAAGAAAGCTTGTTTTGCATATGGATGAATACGGCCATCGAAGTTACGGTTACCAGAGAGTACTGCTGTTGCGTACAAGTCACGGTCAATAATTTCTTGTTGAATGACTGGATCTAACGCGCCCGACATACCGTTACACGTCGTACATGCATACGCCACGATACCAAAACCAAGTTTCTCTAGGTCTTTAAGTACGCCAGCTTCTTCAAGGTAAAGCGCAGCCGCTTTTGAACCCGGTGCAAATGATGATTTCACCCAAGGTTTACGAACCAAACCAAGTTCATTTGCCTTACGTGCCAACAAACCTGCCGCCACGGTGTTACGTGGGTTAGAGGTGTTGGTACATGAAGTAATTGCAGCAATAATGATTGCGCCATCTGGCATTAAGCCATCAGAGCGGTTTTCAACAACGCCCGCAATGCCTTTTTCTTTAAGGTCAGCAGTTGAAACACGTGCATGTGGATTTGATGGACCCGCGATGTTACGGGTTACTTTTGATAGGTCAAAACGTAGTACACGTGGGTACTCTGCTTTGGTCATGTCAGATGCCCAAAGGCCGATTTCTTTTGCGTACTGTTCAACCAATGCCACTTGAGCATCTTCACGGCCTGTTAGGCGTAAGTAGTCAATCGTGTTTTGGTCAATGTAGAACATCGCAGCCGTAGCGCCATATTCTGGAGTCATGTTCGAAATGGTTGCACGGTCGCCAACAGACATGCTGTCAGCACCTTCACCAAAGAACTCAAGGTATGCACCGACTACACGCTCTTTACGCAAGAATTCAGTTAAAGCAAGTACGATATCTGTTGCTGTAATGCCTGCCTGACGCTGACCTACAAACTCAACACCAATAATGTCTGGCAGACGCATCCAAGATGCACGGCCCAACATTACGTTTTCAGCTTCTAAGCCCCCAACACCGACAGAAATTACGCCCAAAGCGTCTGTATGTGGCGTGTGTGAGTCTGTACCGACACATGTGTCTGGGAATGCCACACCATCACGCGCCTGAATTACTGGAGACATTTTCTCTAGGTTAATCTGGTGCATAATGCCGTTCCCCGCAGGGATTACATCGACATTTTTAAATGCGGTTTTAGTCCACTCAATAAAGTGGAAACGGTCTTCGTTACGGCGGTCTTCAACAGCACGGTTTTTTGCAAAAGCGTCTGGGTCAGCACCACCGTATTCCACTGCTAAAGAGTGGTCAACAATGAGCTGAGTCGGCACAACTGGGTTGACTTTAGATGGGTCACCGCCTTTGTCAGCAATCGCATCACGTAAACCTGCAAGGTCAACCAATGCAGTTTGACCCAAAATGTCATGACACACCACGCGCGCAGGGTACCAAGGAAAGTCCAAGTCCTGACGGCGTTCAATTAACTGCGTTAAATAAGCAGTTAAGTTCTCGGCATCGGCACGGCGTACCAATTGCTCTGCGAGTACTTTAGAGGTGTAAGGCAGTTTTTCGTATGCGCCTGGCTGAATATCTTCAACGGCTTGACGCACGTCGTAATATTCAAGCTGGGTACCTGCCAGCGGTTTACGGTATTTTGTGTTCATTAACCACGCTCCGCCAATGGTTTAAATTCAAGATTTTCAGGGCCTGTGTAGTTCGCGCTTGGACGAATGATTTTGCCGTCTTGGCGTTGTTCAATCACGTGTGCTGACCAACCTGCTGTACGTGCAATCACAAATAACGGCGTGAACATTGCAGTTGGAACACCCATTAAGTGATAGCTCACCGCACTGAACCAGTCGAGGTTCGGGAACATGTTTTTCACTTCTTTCATCACTGCTTCTAAACGCTCAGCGATGAGGTACATTTTGGTGTTCTCTTGTGCTTGTGCCAAGTCGTGCGCAACTTTCTTGATCACTTCGTTACGTGGGTCAGAAACTGTATAGACAGGGTGACCAAAACCGATCACAACTTCTTTATTTTCAACACGTTTACGGATGTCAGCTTCTGCTTCATCTGCGTTGTCGTAACGTTGTTGAATCACGAATGCAACTTCGTTTGCACCACCGTGCTTAGGTCCGCGAAGTGCACCAATACCGCCTGTAATTGCCGAGTACATGTCAGAACCTGTACCTGCAACCACACGTGAGGTAAATGTAGATGCGTTGAACTCGTGCTCAGCATACAAAATAAGAGAGGTATGCATTGCTTGAATCCATTCTTCAGATGGTTTTTCGCCATGAAGTAAATGTAAGAAATGCGCTGCAATTGAGTCGTCATCTGTTTCAACTTCAATACGACGACCGTTGTTGCTGAAGTGGTACCAATAAAGCAGCATTGAGCCTAGGCTTGCCATTAATTTATCAGCAATGTCTTTTGCGCCCGCTTCGTTGTGGTCTTCATGTTCTGGTGTTAAACAACCTAGCACTGACACACCTGTACGCATCACATCCATTGGGTGTGCAGACGGTGGTAATTGTTCAAGTGCAGTTTTAAGTGCTGCAGGTAAGCCACGAAGTGCTTTTAATTTTGCTTTATACGCTTTGAGTTCAGCTTTGTTTGGTAATTTGCCATGTACGAGCAAGTGAGCAACTTCTTCAAACTGGCTACCCGCTGCAAGGTCAAGAATGTCATAGCCACGATAGTGCAAGTCGTTACCGCTACGTCCTACGGTACAAAGTGCTGTGTTGCCTGCAACTTGTCCACTAAGTGCAACTGATTTTTTTGGTTTGAAGCCTGTTGTTGTTTCATTTGAGCTCATAAGATTGTCCTTTCCTATCTATCTGAATTTATTTATTAAGCACGACGGAGTCGTACCATTTTCACTTCTTATTTCAGGATTAACCTTCAGTTTGACCTACTTTTCTTTCGGGAAAAGTAGGCAAAACCATTGTCATCTGCAAAACTCGTCCACAACCATCGAATATCCTATCTATCGCAGAACTATTTTTAAAAAATGTAGTCCTGTCTCAAACAGTTGCATATGACGTCTCCGAGTATCAGATTCCAATTAATCAACTTTTTAATTTATTACTTCTTTTTAGCAAATGCGTTGTCTAAGTAGTCTTCAAACGCGTAGTAGTTAATGCGTTCATATAGTTCTTTACGCGTTTGCATAATATCAACCACGTTCTTTTGCGTGCCTTCTTTACGCAAGGTTTCATACACAGTTTCGGCTGCTTTGTTCATAGCACGGAAAGCAGAAAGCGGATAAAGCGCAAGGCTTACATCGGCAGATGCTAACTCTTCAGTAGTAAACAGTGGCGTAGAACCAAACTCGGTAATGTTTGCCAAAATTGGTGCGCCAGTCTTCTGAGCAAATTGCTTGTACATATCAAGCTCGGTAATTGCTTCAGGGAATAGCATGTCTGCGCCCGCTTCAATATAGGCACCCGCACGGTCAATGGCAGCTTGTAAGCCATCTACAGCCAATGCATCGGTACGCGCCATAATCACGAAGCTGTCATCACCACGCGCATCAACCGCTGCTTTAATACGGTCAACCATTTCTTCTTGAGTCACAATGGCTTTGTTCGGGCGGTGTCCACAACGTTTTGCGCCTACTTGGTCTTCAATGTGCATTGCCGCAGCACCAAATTTGATCAGTGCTTTTGTAGTACGCGCAATATTAAATGCAGAAGCACCAAAACCTGTGTCCGCATCGACCAATAGTGGAAGATCACATACATCGGTAATACGGCGTACATCGGTCAACACATCATCAAGGTTACTAATTCCCAAATCAGGTAAGCCTAAAGAACCAGCGGCTACACCACCACCTGATAAGTAAATCGCTTTATAACCTGCACGTTTTGCCAAAAGTGCATGATTGGCATTGATGGTTCCAACCACTTGTAATGGCTTTTCTTGGGCTACTGCATCGCGAAATAGCTGACCTGCGGATTGTTTAGCCATTGTTATGTTCTCCTTGTGCTTGTAGCAGTGTTTGCTCAATAATTTTATAAGAAGCATTGATATGTCGATGCATGAGCAGCTCAGCAAGTTCACCATCGCCTTCTGCAATTGCATCTAAAATACGGATATGTTCGTCCCAAGCTTTGCTCGGTCGATCGGGTGTGTTTGAAAACTGAATTCGGTACATACGGATGAGGTGATAAAGCTCATCACATAGCATTTTTTCTAGCGTTTTATTGCCACTACTTTTGATAATGCAGTAGTGAAAATCGTCCTGCCCTTCTTGCAAGTAATATCCCTTACCTGCTTTAAAGTTTTCATCTTCAGCATGCATACGTAAAACATCACGCAGCGCCAAAATTTGCTTTTTATCAATATGCTGAGCAGCAAGTTTGCAGGCCAAACCTTCTAAAGACGCACGAATCTGGTAAAGCTCTTTAAACTGTTGCAGTGAGAGCGAAACCACGCGCGCGCCCACATGAGCTGTGCGCTCAACCAAACGTTGACCTTCAAGGCGATGAATTGCTTCACGCAAAGGCCCACGACTAATACCATAAGTGCGTGCCAGTTCAGGCTCGGAAATCTTGCTGCCTGCCGGAATTTGACCCAAAACAATCGCCGTCTGTATTTGTTTAAATACATTCTCAGTCAGTGTTCTTCCCTGACTTTGTAGTGGCTCTGGTGCGTAGGTCAAATCTTGCATATTGTCGACAATTTTTAATCAATTATGAGTTTTATAGCGGTATGAATGAAAAAAATCAAGGTGATTGTTGACACTTTACAGAACGCATCAGGTCAATTTTTATAGTATGACCTGTTATCTCACCTTACATTTAAACCATTAAACCACTCTCTAATTAATACATATAAAACAGTTACTTAATATTAATTTACCTATAGATTTATGGCACTTTTTTAGTTGCTTTTCGGTCTCTAATCTTTTGTTTCAAACTTTAGTCTACAACCAATGTATTACAGCAAGATTGTAGACAATCTGCTTGAATGAAAGCATGAGTTATAAATTAGTATCTATTTACCGTAATTTCTTTTAAATCTTTTTATCATTTTCATCCAGAAAATATCGATATTAGTGAAATTATCAGGTGCTTCACGGTAGCTTTATTGATACATTATTGAGCATCGACATAGTTGTGGCGTATTTTTCGAGACAGAAAAAACCCAGCACTATGCATATTGTTGAATGAAAGGACTTTTTTGATGTTTCAACATATCCCCCCATACGCAGGCGATCCAATTCTCTCTTTAATGGAACAGTTCAATGCTGATACTCGTTCTGAAAAAGTAAACTTGAGTATTGGTCTTTATTATAACGAAGACAGCATTGTTCCTCAGTTAGAAACCATTATCGAGGCGCAAAAGCGTATTGAGCCTAAGAACGGTAAAACCAAACTTTATTTGCCAATGGAAGGCTTCAAACCTTACCGTGAAGCAATTCAAGCACTTTTATTTGGTGCAAACAGCCCAGCAGTTAAAGCTGGCCGTGCTGTAACCATCCAAACGCTTGGTGGTTCAGGTGCATTGAAAGTTGGTGCAGATTTCTTAAAAACTTATTTCCCAAATTCAGACGTTTGGGTAAGCCAACCAACTTGGGATAACCACGTTGCGATTTTCAATGGCGCTGGCATCAAAACTCATTTCTACCCATATTTCGATGCAGAAACGCGTGGTGTAGATTTTGACGGTATGTTGTCTACACTTAAAACTTTGCCTGAGCAAAGCATTGTGTTGTTACACCCATGCTGCCATAACCCAACGGGTGCTGACTTAAACCCAGCGCAGTGGGACCAAGTGATTGCAGTATTAAAAGATCGTAACCTTATTCCATTCCTAGACATCGCTTACCAAGGTTTTGGTGACGGTATGGAAGAAGATGCGTATGCAATCCGTGCCTTAGACCAAGCGGGTCTAAACTTCATCGTGAGCAACTCGTTCTCTAAAATCTTCTCTTTATATGGCGAACGCGTTGGTGGCTTAACTTTCGTATGTGACGATGCAGAAGCTGCTCAGTGCACATTCGGTCAGTTAAAAGCGACTGTACGCCGTATTTACTCTAGCCCTCCTACAACAGGTGCTTGGCTAGTTGATGAAGTGTTAAATGACGCTGAACTTAACCAACAATGGCAAGGTGAAGTGAAAGAGATGCGTGAGCGTATTATCAAAATGCGTAGCATCTTGAAAGACGAACTCACTAAAGCATTACCAGACCGTGACTTTAGCTACCTTGTAAACCAAAAAGGTATGTTTAGCTACACAGGTCTAACTGCTGAGCAAGTAGATATCTTGCGTGAAGAATATGCAATCTACTTAGTACGTAGTGGCCGTATTTGTGTAGCAGGTTTAAACATGAACAATGTTTACACTGTTGCTAAAGCGATGGCTGAAGTGCTTGCTAAATCAGTAGAAGCAGCATAAATCATCTATTAAAAAAGGCGCTTCGGCGCCTTTTTTTATGTCTCGATATTACGATTTAGCCTTGCCCCAATATTTCAGTTTTGAGGTATGTCCAATCCCCACATTAAAGCTATTGGTTGGGTCGAGTTTTTGATAAAAGTTGGCTAAGGCAGGCTTGGCAATATAAAGATGCCCGACATTATGCTCTGCCGGATATTCAGCACGGCGCGCGTCCAACAATTTCCACATTTGATGTTCCATTTCTAAAGGGTCATTACCCTTTTTAAGAATATAGTCCTGATGGAAAACATGACAAAAGAAATGCCCATAATAGAGTTTATGGATGATTTTCTTTTCCATCTCGGCTGGCAGTTGCTCTACCCATTCGCGGTCATTACGACGTAGAGCAATATCAAGCGCTACAATATCTTCAACTTCACTACGGTGCGTATCGCGATAACGAATTGCAGCTCCTGCAATCGCAAAACGGTGTAAGAATGCCTTTCGACCTTCCTCTTCACTACATACGAAATAGTTACCTGACTGATGCACAGTAAAATATTCTTTTAAAAACTGCTCTGTCTGTGCTTTCGAATTATTTTCGACACGTAAAACCAAATGGTGCTCATAACGGTCTCGATACTCGGTCATACGTTTAGGCAAATGACTCGGTAAAAAGAAGGTAATCGCCTGTAAAATCTGGTCTGTTAAGCCTTTAATTTTAAATTTTTCTAAAAAGCCATCAACTTTGTCTTTCATCGCGAAAGCTTTTGGAACATTGGCTGTACCAAACTTTTCAATAAATAAGAAAGTGTCTTTTCCGTACTTTTCACCAATCAAGTAAGCGTCACGGTGAATATATTCGCCTGCAATCGGTAGGCTTGGCAGAGAGGTCAGTAAGTAACGACGAATGGCCGTTAAATCATCAGCATCATTACTACCAATATAAAAAACACTGCTCTCTACTTTTTCATAGGTATCAAGGCGTACAGCAAACACACAGACTTTACCTGCCGAACCTGATGCTTCAAACAATCGTGACGGGTCTGCATTAAAACGAGCAGGCGTATCTTCATCGACCTGAGTCACGTCGTGCGCATAGCGATGATCTGATGCCTGCTTTTCACTATCATCTAAAATATCTACGGCTTGGTATTGCTGCTTCTCTAAACGAGTCAAAATTTCTTCGGGTGTCGAGCCTAAATTTACGCCTAAATGGTTCACCAGTTCTAATTGACCAGCAGAGTTCACGTGAGCATATAACGCCAGTTCGGTATACGCGGGACCACGGCGTACCAAGGCACCACCAGAGTTATTACATACACCACCGAGTACCGAAGCACCAATACAAGATGAACCAATCACCGAATGTGGTTCACGATTATAGCCTTTTAAAATTTGCTCTAAATTATCTAAGGTCGCACCCGGTAAGCAGATCACTTGCTTGCCATCATGGATGACTTGAATACCCTTTAATCGGCGTGTACTCATGACCAAAACAGGACGGTCATAATCATCACCATACGGAGTTGAACCACCGGTGAGTCCTGTATTTGCTGCCTGCATAATCACAATACAGTCCGCCTCAATTGCAGCCTGCAACACTTGCCATTGCTCTAGCAATGTGCCCGGCACCACCACAGCCAGCACTTTCCCCTCACCAAAACGGCGACCTTGGCGGTACTGACGCGTACTTTGGTCATCGGTCAAAACATAAGAACGCCCTACAATATTTTGTAAGCGTTCGATCACTGCTTGAGGAGAAAATGTTTGCATGATGGTTTCCTTTTGGTCATCCATTTATCAAATTAGACCAACACGACGGGATCTTACCGTTTGTAATTTATAATTTAATTAGCTCATTCTCTAATGTGAATCAGCCCTATATTTACTATCGTGGTGGCGGCATGGATGCCGCCTGTTGAGCAACCGTACAAGGAAGTACGGTTTGCTCAACAAAAGGTTTTTGGTTACTTTTGACCTTTCAAAAGTGACAAATGCCTATACGTAAAACATCAGCAAATCACCAAATTTTGAGGCTGTGCTTATTGCTTTACTTACCATGTCTTAAAGTCCTTGTTTAATCGCCTGTACTAAACAATCCGCATTAATATCCGAAATCGACTTAGCACCCGTGAGCGTCATCGCAACACGCATTTCCTTATCAATTAAATCAAGTAAGTTCGACACACCTTGTCCACCTGCTGCAGCCAAGGCATAAACAAACGCACGGCCAAGTAAAACCGTATCCGCACCAAGCGCCAACATGCGCACCACGTCTAAACCATTACGAATACCTGAGTCAGCCAAAATTGCTAAGTCACCTTTGACTGCATCAGCAATTGCAGGCAATGCACGAGCAGAAGACATCACGCCATCTAACTGACGACCACCGTGATTCGATACCACAATGCCATCTGCACCAAAACGCACAGCATCTTTGGCATCTTCAGGATCTAAAATACCTTTAATCACCATTGGGCCATCCCAAAACTCACGAATCCACTCAAGGTCTTTCCATGAAATGGATGGGTCAAAGTTCGAGCCTAACCAACCAATATAATCTTCAAGCCCAGTCGGTTTGCCTAAATATTTAGAGATATTACCCAAGTCGTGCGGACGACCCATTAAGCCCACATTCCATGACCAGTGCGGATGAAACACTGACTGCATATAACGGCGCATCGCAGCATTTGGCCCACTCATACCCGAATGGGCATCACGGTAACGCGCACCCGGCACAGGCATATCTACAGTAAACACCAGTGTTGAGCAGCCTGCCGCTTTTGCACGTTCCAAAGCATTACGCATAAAACCACGGTCACGTAATACATAAAGCTGGAACCACATTGGACGATTAATTGCAGGTGCAACTTCTTCAATCGGACAAACAGAAACCGTTGAAAGCGTAAATGGAATGCCCTTTTTGTCGGCTGCCATCGCTGCCTGCACTTCACCACGGCGTGCATACATACCTGTTAAACCTACAGGCGCCAAAGCAACTGGCATCGACAGCGTTTCATTAAACAGTTTTGTCTCTAAACTTAACGCGGACATGTCATTCAGCACACGTTGACGCAATGCAATTTCTGACAAATCTTGTACGTTACGCTTTAAGGTATATTCTGAATACGCTCCACCATCAATGTAATGAAATAAAAATGGTGGTAAGCGACGTTGTGCCGCAGCACGATAATCATTGCCAGAAGAAATAATCATTTTGAATCAACTCTATTTAAACGATTTGCACGTTTCTGGCGAGCTTCATCTTCATCCAGAGAACGCACATGATTAATCACAAATTCAATATGACCGCAGACAGCTTGGCGTGCGGCCTCGGGATCTTTACGATCAATAGCATCCATTACCTGAAAATGCTGCTCGCTCAGCAAGTCACCATTTACGGGGTCGTTATAAACTTTTTTACGTCCTAACAAGACGTTGTATTGCAGCAAATCGAACAGACTACGCATCATTTGGATCAGCACCACATTGTGAGATGCTTCAGCAATCGCTAAATGGAATTCAGCATCGGCCACCGCAGCCTGCGCCGAGTCACCCGCATTTTGATGTCGGCTAATTTCATTAAAATAATGATGAATTTTGGCGCGATCTTCAGGCGTTGAGCGTAATGCGGCATACCAAGCAGTGCCACCCTCAAGTAATAACCGCGCCTCTTGCACATCAAAACGGTAGAGTGGATCTTCTTCAATCAGGTTGCTAATCGGGTTGACAATCAGTTGCTGTGGCCACTGTTCAGGTAACTGCTGAATATAAGTCCCATCGCCACGGCGGCTACTGAGTACCCCTTGACTATTGAGCTGTTGAATTGCTTCACGCAAAGACGGACGAGAAACTCCTAAGCTAGTTGCAAGCTGGCGTTCGGCAGGCAAACGGTCACCTTTTTTCATGTGACGCTCTTCAATTAATGCCTGCAATTTCATGACCACTTGATCGGAGATTCTCATCGCGTTTCCTTCACTGGAGTTATGGAATCATCCACGGAACAAGATAAGCCTGAACCGTAATAATGATGCCAACAAAGACAGTGAATATGATGCTATGTTTTACCGTGAAACGGAACAAGTCAGACTCTTTTCCAACTAAGCCCACCGCTGCACAAGCAATGGCAATCGACTGCGGAGAAATCATTTTACCTGTTACACCACCGCTGGTATTAGCAGCCACCAATAACACTTCCGGAATACCAATTTGCTGCGCTGTAGTTGCCTGTAATGCCGAGAACAAAGCGTTTGAAGAGGTATCTGAACCCGTAAGGAATACACCAAGCCAGCCCAAAAATGGCGAGAAGAAAGTAAACGCATGACCCGTATGCGATAGAGCCAAAGCCAAAGTTGCAGATAAACCTGAATAGTTCGCAATAAAAGCAAACGCTAAGACCATACCAATGGAGTAAATCGGTGTTTTCAACTCATTGAGTGTTTCACCAAAGGTTGTAAGTGCCTCACTTGCTTTCATTTTTAAGAAAATAGCAGTGATGATTGCGGCAATAAAAATTGCAGTACCTGTTGCAGAGAACCAGTCAAACTTATAAATCGCTTCATATGGTTTCATCTCTGCCACAATTGGCGGCATTTTTTCGACCAATTTATGCAAATATGGTACTTCAAGTTTAAAAATCCAATGTTCAAGAGCACCATCTTTTGCAAATAATGCTTTAAATGGCTTAACACTCCAGATCGTCACCATCACGGTTAAGATTGCAAATGGAGACCATGCCTTCACAATTTTGCCAATGCTATAACGTTGAACTGTAGTAGGTTGCTGAGTCAAAGTTTGCCCAGCTTCAGGTTCAAAACGGAAAATATGTTTTGGTTTCCAAACACGGAATAACAAAGTCAGGCTGACCAAAGACGCAATTGCTGCGGTAATGTCTGGTAACTCAGGACCAATGAAGTTAGATGTAAGATACTGGGCAATCGCAAAAGCGCCACCACCGACTAACACCGCAGGCCAAGTTTCTTTAACACCACGCCAGCCATCCATAATCGCCATAATCCAAAACAGCACAATAATGACTAAAAATGGCAACTGACGACCAACCATCTGGCTAATTTCCATAGTGTCTACGCCTGACACCTGCCCCGCCACAATAATTGGAATACCCATTGCACCAAAAGCCACTGGCGCTGTATTTACAATCAAGCATAAACCAGCAGCGTAAAGTGGCTTAAAGCCTAAACCTACAAGGAGTGCAGCGGTAATTGCTACAGGAGCACCAAAACCCGCTGCTCCTTCAAGGAAAGTACCAAATGCAAAACCAACCAATAACATTTGTAGACGTTGGTCTTCGGTAATTGACAAAATACTTGAACGAATAACTTCAAACTGGCCTGTTTTTACCGAAATTTTGTATAGAAAAACTGCCCCAATAATGATCCATGAAATTGGCCATAGACCGTAGAAGAAACCGTAAATGATTGACGCAAAGGCCATTTGGCCCGGCATTTGATAGAAAAAGAGCGCAATCAATAATGCAATAATGACTGTGCCCGTACCCGCGATACTGCCTTTTAAACGAAAAACTGCTAATGCTAAAAAGAAGAAAATAATCGGGATTAATGCAACCGCACTGGACAGCCAAATATTATTTAAAGGGTCATAAAGTTGTTGCCACATATTGAGCATTGTCATCTCCTTGAAATGCCGGGGCGAATTTTTGTACCTTAAATTCTTAAACATTCAACACAATTGGTATGACCAATTAAAAATTAAGTGCAAATGTTGTTCCTTAAACCACAGGAGACATCATAAATGCAGATATTAGCAAGATCAATCATTAAATAGTCACCATAATTGGTAAGACCAATAGTACTAAGTAAAATCAAGCTCTTTCTAATTTAGAAATTTTCTTATTAGACTAAAGTCTTAAAAATACTTTCTTATAAACTTAAATATGACTTACAGAAATGAAGTGAAAAATTTGAATATAAAAACTATAAACATACCTATTTGATGATCTATGTATAATGTGCACACAACTCAAACCACTTGTATTGAATTGAATAATGACTACTTTAACGTGTTTTAAAGCTTATGATATCCGAGGTAAACTCGGCACCGAATTGAATGAAGAAATCGCCTATAAAATTGGCCGCGCATATGGACAAATCTATAAACCAAAGACCGTGGTTGTAGGTTGTGATGTTCGTCTAAGCAGTGAATCTTTAAAACAAGCGACCATCCGCGGTTTAAATGATGCGGGTGTGAATGTGCTTGATTTAGGCATGACAGGAACTGAAGAAGTCTATTTCGCCGCTTTCCATTTAGATGTACAAGGTGGTATTGAAGTAACTGCGAGTCATAACCCAATGGACTATAACGGTATGAAATTGGTTCGAGAAAATGCTCGTCCAATTAGTGCTGATACCGGTTTAAAAGAAATTCAGGCTTTAGCAGAAACCAATAACTTTGAAGAAGTTAGTCAAAAAGGTACAACGCAAAGTTATAACATTTTACCTGAGTTCGTTGATCACTTAATCACCTACATTGAACCTGCAAAAATCCGCCCCCTTAAATTGGTGGTAAACGCAGGTAATGGGGCTGCGGGTCATGTCATTGATGCCATTGAAGAAAAATTTAAAACGCTTAACGTACCTATTGAATTTATTAAAATTCACCATGAAGCAGATGGTACTTTCCCAAATGGGATTCCCAACCCAATTTTAATTGAAAACCGTGACAGTACCCGTAATGCTGTAATTGAGCATAAAGCAGATATGGGAATTGCCTGGGACGGCGACTTTGACCGCTGCTTCTTATTTGATGAAAAAGGTCAGTTCATTGAAGGCTACTATATTGTTGGTCTATTGGCTCAAGCTTTCTTGATTAAGCAATCAGGCGAGAAAATTGTGCATGACCCGCGTTTAGTGTGGAACACATTTGATATCGTAGATGAATACAAAGGTGTCGCTGTACAGTCAAAATCTGGTCATGCGTTCATTAAAGATGTGATGCGTGAACACAATGCCGTATATGGTGGTGAAATGAGTGCCCATCACTATTTCCGTGACTTTGCTTACTGTGACAGCGGTATGATTCCGTGGCTACTTACGGTTGCCCTGCTTTCTGAAACAGGACAATCACTTTCAACACTCGTTGAAAATATGATTAACAAGTTTCCTTGTAGCGGTGAAATCAACTTTAAAGTAGCTGATACACAGATTACTATTCAAAAGATTTTTGATTTCTATGCCGATCAAAATCCACAAATTGACCGTACCGATGGTGTAAGCCTCGACTTTGGCGCATGGCGTTTTAACGTCCGTGCTTCAAATACTGAACCGTTATTACGTCTCAATATTGAAAGCCGTGCAGACCGCCAAGCTCAACCTATGCAACATTATGTAAATGAGTTGACTGGGTTAATTCAATCTTAGTTTAAGTCATACAAATAGAATAGGAGGACACTATAGTCCTCCTATTTTTTATCACTTCTAAAACATCCCATAAGTAAGATTAGTGCCATCCAATACATCATGATTCAGGTGCTTATACTATTTTTGATCAACCACAATACAGCCACAAAAAAGGCTTCTCGTCATATTATGAGAAGCCTTTTTAAATAGGTTAGAATATTGATATATCATTTATCATAATAATCCAATATTCATCTTTATTATTTATTCACTTTTCCCTAACAAAATTTTCAACAAACCACGTGTCGAGGCATCAAATGCTGATAAATCGCTTTGCTTACGATTTAAAATTGGTAAAAGCTGATCAGCAATTTGCTTCCCTTTTTCAACTCCCCATTGATCGAATGGGTTAATGTTCCATATCACTGACTGAACAAATACTTTATGTTCATACAGAGCAATGAGCATACCTAAGCTATAAGGGTTAAGCTCTTGAAGTAACAATGTTGAGCTTGGCTGATTACCTTCATACTGTTTGTAAATTGGCAAAGTTTCTAACTCAGCAGTATTCAGCGCCTGATTACCAAATGCAAGTAATCTCGACTGAGCCAAACAGTTGGATAAAGCTAAATGATGCTGCTCAACCAATGCTTCAGCACTATCAGCATATGTAAAATGGTCTGCATTATATCGGTGGATTGGAGCAATAAAATCACAAGTTACCGAGAATGATCCTTGGTGTAATAACTGGTAAAATGCGTGCTGTGCATTTGGACCAACTTCACCCCAAACAATAGGACATGTATCTAATTCAACTTTTTGACCATCACGTTGTACTGATTTACCGTTAGACTCCATTTCAAGCTGCTGCAAATAAGCAGCAAAATATTTCAAACGGCCATCGTAAGGTAAAACTGCATGAGTTTGCATATTTAAGAAATTATTATTCCAGATCCCCAACAATGCCATTAGAACTGGTATATTCCGCTCAAATGGTGCTTGTTGGAAATGTTCATCAACAGCGTGAGCACCAGCTAAAAGCTGTTTAAAACCATCTACACCGATCAATAAAGCAATTGGTAACCCAATACAAGACCATAGTGAGTAACGCCCTCCTACCCAGTCCCACAGCAATAACTGGTTTTCAGGAGCAATTCCCCATTCGGTCATTTTATTAGCTTTGGTCGATACTCCAATAAAATGACTCTTCAATACACGAGTACATTCCCCTAATGCTTTTTCCAACCACTGACGAGCTGTATGTGCATTTGATAACGTGTCAATCGTACCAAATGACTTAGAGGAAATAATAAATAATGTTGTTTCTGGGCGTAGTCTATGTAGCTTTTCAGAAAGCTGGCTACCATCCATTGTTGAAACAAAATGTACATTTAAAGGCTTTTCTGTTTGTACTTTAAAGTCAGACAATGCATGAGTTACCATAAGTGGTCCCAAGTCAGACCCACCTACTCCAATATTTACTACATCCTGAATAACTTCACCAGTGGCACCACGATATTGTCCAGCATGGATTTTTTCAACCAATGCATACATTCGTTCAAGCTGCAAATGAACTTGTTTGGTCAGTTCAGGAAACTGTGCATGTCCCTCTGGTAAACGTAATGCCCAATGCATCGCTGCACGTTGCTCTGTACAGTTTACTTTTTCTTGTGAAAATAAACGTTCAATCCATGGTTTTAATTGCTTGGCATTAGCCAAAGTCACCAACTGATCTAAAACAGTTTGATTTACACGATGTTTACTATAATCAAAAAGAAGTTGATCAAAATGAACGGAATACTTCTGAAAACGTTCTGGCTCCGCAGCAAACAACTCATTTAAGTGAAGATGTTCATACTGTTTCCCTAATAACTTTAACTGTGACATCAGCATTGAGCTTGGCAGCTTTTCTTTTGGGAATTGCTCTATATTTTTACTCATAAACGACCTACTCCTTCATATGCAAAACCTCGGGCCTTGACATATGCAGGGTCATAAATATTACGCCCATCCAAAATGAGTGGATGTTTCATGTTTTGTTGTAACCGTTTAAAATCTGGCCCCCAATATTGCTTCCATGCCGTCACTAAACAAAGCGCATGAGCGCCATTAACTGCATCATATTGATCAGCGCATAATATTAAATCATCACGTTTGCCATATTTTTTTTCAATTTCATTTAACGCTAGTGGGTCATGTAAACGCACTCTTACCCCCTGCGCCCACAATGCCGTTAACAAGACATGAATTGGCGAATTATGTGTACTTGAGGTATTTTCCTTAAAGGCCGCCCCCCAAATTGCAACGGTTTTTCCATTTAAATCACAATGATAATAATTCCATAATTTACGGAATAAAATTTCTTTTTGTTGCTCATTAATTTCCCAAACCTGTTCTAACAATCGACTTTTTATCCCAGTTTTTGATACAGTACTCGATAAAGTCAGAATATCATGAGAAAAGTTTTCGCCACCAAACCCCGCACCAGCGGATAAATACGCTGCACCAATACGTGTATCTGCTGCAATACCATGTTTAACATTGGCAATATCAATACCCAATTTTTCCGCAACTACAGCCAAGTCATTCATATAACTAACGCGCGTTGCCAACATGCCCGAAATGCTCAGCTTGGTAAACTCCGCGTCTAGTATTGGCATAAAAAGATATTGATAACTAAAACGGAAAAACGGTCGTAATAATTCGCGCATAATATCGCATGCATATTCAGTTTCTGCGCCAACGATTACATGTTTTACATTAAGGACACTATTGATAGCATTGCCTTCCTGGATTACATCAGGAAAATACACCCACTCATCTTTTGGTAAATACTGTTTAAGTTTTTGGGTTCCTTGTAAGCCAAAAGTTGAACCATTAATCATTAAACGAGGATGAATAATTGGACGCTGGCTAAGTTTTTCTACTGTATTTAAAGCAAGCTGCAATTGCGTTGGACTATAACAGAATAAATAAACTTCAGCGTCTAACGGAATTGCTGAAAAAGAACATTCTTCTAAAAAACCAGCTTGGCGTTGTTTATCTAAATAGGAATTTACTTCTTTATCTTGAAACGTCAAGATACAAGCTTGTTCCTCACAGGCAGGGCTGGTACACCAAAATACCTGATTACCATACTCAGCCAACAATGCTGCCATTACTCCGGCATGTAAAGTTGCACCAAAAACCGCAATTTTCATTTTATACCTACAATCTCTTATTGTTCTAACTCAGCAATCATCGTTTTAAATGCTTGTCCTAATTGCGGGTGTTCAACACCATAATGCAACACAGCCTTTAAATAGCCCAACTTACTACCACAGTCAAAAGTTTGACCTTGCATACAATAAGCTTCTACATGGTCTGTTTGCTGTAATAAGGCAATCGCATCAGTCAATTGAATTTCATTGCCAGCACCTTTAGGGGTTTGTTCTAAAAGTTGCATAATTTTTGCGGGTAAAATATAGCGCCCAACTACTGACAAATTTGACGGTGCAGTGCCTATAGCAGGCTTTTCTACAATGCCTTGCATGGCGATACTTTCACCAGCAGCAGGTGAATGTGGCACATCGACGATACCATACTGATCAACCAAATGTTCTGGCACAGCTTCAACCATAATTTGGGCAGCATGAACTGTTTCATAACGCTCTATCATACGAGCCAAATCATTTTTTTCAGATTTATTTTTAACCAACACATCAGGTAAAAGTACAGCAAAATCATTATCACCTACTATACTCTTAGCACAGAGTACCGCATGCCCCAAGCCTAAAGGCTTTGGTTGGCGAACACTCACAATACTGACATCTTTAGGTAAAATATCAGTAATTTCTTTAAGCAAATCATATTTTTGTTTTTGTTCTAATGTTGTTTCCAATTCAAAGTCATGGTCAAAATAATCTTCAATGGCAACCTTCGCAGAATGAGTCACAAAAATAATTTGCTTTATACCTGCTTCAACTGCCTCACGTACCACATACTCAATGGCAGGGCGGTCAACAACTGTAACCATTTCTTTGGGAATCGATTTACTCGCTGGTAAAAAACGGGTACCTAAACCCGCAACTGGCAAAACTGCTTTTTTAATCATTGAACTGTTACCAACTATTATTTAAAAACTTAATTATCTCGGGAACCAGTGAAACGACTTGCGCCCACTGCTTGATCCGGTGCGTTAATTCCTTCTTTTTTCAGCATGACTTCTGCTGTTTTAAACATAATTTTAAAATCGAGCCAAAGATTTTGTGTATTCACATACTGCACATCTAGATCGAACTTTTCTTCCCAACTCAAATTATTACGTCCACTTACCTGTGCTAGACCAGTCATACCCGGTCGAACTTCATGACGACGCATCTGCTCTGGTGTGTAATATTCCAAAAAATCTGGCAACTGGGGACGTGGTCCTACAATGCTCATATCGCCTTTAAGCACATTAATCAGCTGAGGCATTTCATCGAGTGTAGTAGAACGTAACTTTTGCCCAAAAGGGGTAATCCGCTCTTCATCTGGTAAAATATTACCTTCTTGATCAACCGCATCCTTCATAGAGCGAAATTTAATCATTTTAAATAATTTACCATCTTTGCCCGGACGTTCTTGTAAGAAAAAGACAGGGGAACCTAAGTTTTTCCTAACTTTATAAATTACAATCAAAAAAACAGGCATTAGAAGAATTAAGGCAGATAGGGCAATAATGATATCTACAAGCCTTTTTAACATCTGAATATACCTACAAATTTCATTTTAAATGCTTCATTATTTAGAAAATTGATTTAAACATTTGGCGTTAAGCCTACTACGCCCCATATCATAAATCCATCCCCATTTATTGAAGTATTGTATCGCGCTTTTTAAGTGTGCTTTAAGTAATTGTTTGTTTTTATATGATGCTTGTTCGTGAACATGCACTACTTGTGCTAATGGATAGTACACTGTACCAAATTGGTCAGCACAACGACGAGATAAATCCACATCTTCCATATACATAAAGAAACGTTCATCAAAACCATTAATTGCTAAAAGTTTTGCCGCATCAAATAACATAAAGCAGCCTGAAAGATAAGGCACAAAATATGGCTGATTAAGTGAATAATCTTTTAACAAATATTGTTGATCAAGCTTTTTGGCAAAAGATGGGGAAAAACGACGGGCAAACAGGTTCAAGGGCGTAGGTATTAACCGCGCACCATGTTGGTCTTCACCAGTATCATAGACAATTTTTGGTAAAAACAAACCTTCAGGTCGGCTTTGAGCAAAGTCTAGCAATTGGGCAAATTGCTCAGCATCAAAGTAAATATCTGGGTTACAAATGAGAAAATAATCGCTTTTTGGCGCATATTTACGAATGGCGACATTATGCCCATAACCAAAACCAAAGTTACCCTCTGATTTTTCATAAACAACTTTAGGATGTTGAAATGTTGCAGCCCAGTTACTTGAATGGTTATCTACCAAAATAACTTTTTCAATGCTTGGAGTGGCAAATAAACTGTCGAGTGTTGCTTTTAACTCAGCATAGCTATGTTTATATAAAACTATCGAAGCAATGACTTTAGACATCTTTATTTTGTCCCATAACCAACCCGTCCTTTAACCCTCTAAAATATGATTTAATATATTGCCATTTGTTTTTTTCAAAACAGATTAGAATAATCTGATGTACACCATTAAAGAGCATTTCTCGAACTACTAACATAGACGGCACATGTGGTTCACGCATCATAAAAAAAGCATTTCGCACCCGAAAATATCGTCTAAATGCAGAATGAACAGGAACATTAAAAAATTTTAGATTTAATACATTATCTCCAATTGTATGGCGCATAACAGCCTGGGCAGAAACAAAGTTCTTGTAGCCTAAATACTCAGCCCGCAAACACCACTCTGTATCAACATAATCAATAAAGTAATAATCACGCATTAAGCCAACAACTTTGAGCGTTTCTACTGAAATTAAAGAACCAGATGAAATGAGTAAGGTAGAATGCAAGGGCTTCGTAATTTGAGATACATCATGTTTTTCTCTAAAACCACTTTTAGTCACACTAATAGTTTTATAGTAGAAATTATAACGGTCATCAATAAACCGTGGACCAATTGCACTAACTTTCTCACCTTGCCCCTGCAAGTATTGATAGTCTGAATATAAGGCCTGGACATAGCCATCGGGAATAGAGCTGTCTTGATCAAAGAATAAAATATAATCAGCACCATTTTCTATTGCAAATTCAATACCTTTATTTTGTGCTGTAGCAATACCATAGTTTTTTTCAAGAAATATACTTTTAGCTTCATGAATATTTTTGAGTTGGGCTGAGTCTACATTTGTAGAACAGTTATCTACAATACAAGGAATCACAGACTGAATTGACAACTGCTTAACTAATTTTTTTACATTCTCCAAAGACGGGTTAAATGTAACAATTATCGCCCAAACGTTAGATAAGCTAGACATTAAATAATACTCTAATAAAATTAATATTCACAACAGGTGGTGAAGATAGGAAATATGTATTAAAGAAATATGGAATCAATACAAAAAATGAAACTAATTTATATATTGAGGCATAAGGAGAATTATAAATCAAACCTAAAGCCAACAAACAGAAAAATAATGAAATATCTGCATATCGGATCGCAATACTAGGATATGTAGATCCGACTATAAAATATAAAACTAATAACATTAAAGAAATAAATGCCATTATAATATTAATATTATTATACTTCTTATCAATATAACAAATAAAAATAACGAAAAGACTACTTAAAAAAATATATAAATTTTTAAAAGAATATGGATTAAAAACTTCACTATAACTATCTACATTATAAACTTCGTAGTTAGATCGAACAATTAATTGACTAAATATATAGACCACCAAACTAGACAATGAAAAGGCCAATATCTTTCTATTAGAAAAAAAATAAAATATAAAATATAAAACTATAACAATTGATGTCCCATAATGACATAATAAGGCCATTAAACAGAACAGAGCCTTAATCCATAACTTATCAACAATAATAAAGGCATATACTAATAAAGATATAGCTAATCCCATACGTATTTGAGTCATTTCCCAAATTGGAAAGAAGACAACTAGATACATAAAAAGCATATATAAAAATGACAAAAATGATTTCTTATAAAAAAAATCATAAAATGCTCTAATTTTTAGTAATAGACCAAAAAAAGCAAAAAAACCAAGCATCCAAATAAAGCCATTATTAATATAATGAAATATATTTGAAGCTATTTTAAAAACAGGTTCAACATTTTGATGCCCATATGAATAATAATCTAGATATGTATAATAATCACTATCAACATTTGGCCCTCTATTTGCAACCACAATTGAAAGCAATAAAATACCTATTGCAATAAAAAAGAAAAAGAAATTTCTTTTCTTTAGAATAAGACCATTCATAACTCACACCAATATTAATATTTCATTTCTTCATATCATTATATTTTCTCTAACCAATATAATCAGGAAAAAATATATCTTAAAAAAACAAAAAATTTACTTAAGCTTAGACAATAAAATTCCTATTTGGCTCTTCCATAGAAATCTGTCAGAGAATTTAACTATATTTTGACGGTTAAAATCACTTTCACCAAGCCATTGTATAATTTCAGGAATATCAATTATATCTTCACTTGCTGGAACCTTATAAACGAATGCACTTTCCTCAAGGTCATCATCAATTTCTGAAAAAATAACTGGCAGACCTTTCGCAATATATTCTCTATTCTTCAAGGAATTCAAATAATAAATATTACTTCTATGGCGCCCTAAACTTCCTACACCAATATGGCTCATAGCATATATAGCTTTTAACTCCTCCCCACTTTTATGCCCATGAAAAGTTACTTTATCTTTTAAGCCATATTCATCCACCATATTCTGAAGAGATGATGAAACTTCATTTTCTCCTCCCACGATATGGAAATGCAGATTAGTTCCATTATAATTTTTTAATGCGAGGATAAAACGGTCTATCCCATGCCAAAAGCTAATCGAAGATACACTAATAAAATGAATTACATCTCTACTTGGTTCTTCAAAATATATTTGCTCTGAAGCATCAATACCATTAGATATTTTTATACAATCAATACCATATATTTTTTTATCACTCGAAAATGTAACTATTTTATCTATATATTTTCTTAAACTTTTTGTTACCAGTAAGTTTTCTATCCAAAACCCTACCTTTGCCCTTGAAGTTAATAATTCACCATAATATGGATAAGTTGGTAATTCCAAGATAATATATTTAAATTTTGGACGGATTTTCTTGAGAAAAGATAAAAAATATGGAGTGAAATAGAACTTCCTAATATAAAGTATTTCATATTCAGGTTGAGTAGATAGATATCTCTCAACACTTTGAAGTATTTCTTTAGTTCTTTTAAAAACTCCTTCTTCTGTAAGAAAGAATTTTTGCGCATGAATTGTATATTCTGTATTAGAACATCCAGCTAACTCTGTAACATAACCATTTTGCTCAAAAGCTTTCACTTGGGCATTAATTTTCTTGGCCAATCCATCACTAGGATTAGCCAAGTCAACAGTATTAGTTAAGAAAAATAATTTCTTCATTCTTGCCTTATTTTATAAACAAAGATGCGACTTGATCTTTATCACTCACCAATACTTCATCAACTTCCGCCAAAGGCCATTCAATTGCAAGTGTTGGGTCATTCCAAATAATGGCCCCTTCACTTTCTTTATTGTAGTAGTTTGTGGTTTTATACAAGAACTGGGTATTGTCTTCTAAAGAGATAAAACCATGGGCAAATCCTTCAGGAATCCAAAACATAGTTTTGTTTTCTGCACTGAGTTCTACCCCAACCCATTCGCCATAGGTTTTTGAGTCTGGGCGAATATCTACAGCCACATCCCAAACGCGACCTTGTACAACACGCACCAGTTTTCCTTGTCCATAGGGTGCATTTTGATAGTGTAAACCACGCAACACACCTTTTTGTGACAATGAATGGTTATCTTGTACAAAAGTTGGAACTGGTAAATTTAAATCTTCAAGTGCTTGAGCAAAACGTTGTTGATTAAAACTTTCCATAAACCAACCACGGTCATCACCAAAAACACTTGGGTGAAGAATCAAAAGCCCTTCAATTTTAGTCGTTTCAACCTTCATTTGATTCTTCCCAAACTTTTTTCAAATATTGACCATATTCGGTTTTTTTCAATGCTTCTGCACTATCTAAAAGCTGTTCTTTACTAATCCAGCCTTGGTGGAAGCCAATTTCTTCCAAACATGCCACTTTGAAGGACTGACGCTTTTCAATGGTATAAATGAAATGGCCAGCTTCAAGCAAAGATTCATGTGTGCCTGTATCTAACCATGCAAAACCACGACCAAGTAATTCAACGTTAAGTGAGCCGTCTTGTAAGTAAGCGTTGTTAATGTCAGTAATTTCCAGCTCACCACGTGCAGAAGGTTTCACCTGTTTTGCAAACTCAACGACACGGTTATCGTAGAAATATAAGCCTGTTACTGCATAAGGCGATTTTGGTTGGGTTGGCTTTTCTTCTATACTTAGCACTTTGCCAGCCTTATCAAACTCAACAACACCAAAACGCTCAGGATCTGTCACATGATAACCAAATACCGTTGCTCCATGCTCACGTGCAGAAGCAGCCTCTAATTGATGACTAAAGTGCTGACCATGGTAAATATTATCTCCCAAGATCAAGCAAACATTGTCTTGACCAATAAACTCTTCACCAATTAAGAAAGCTTGAGCCAAACCATCTGGAGAAGGTTGCACTTTATAGCTGAGTTCAATACCAAATTGCGAACCATCACCCAAAAGTTTTTCAAAGTTTGGTAAGTCTTCCGGAGTTGAAATAATCAATACTTCACGAATACCCGCAAGCATTAATACTGAAAGCGGATAGTAAATCATTGGTTTATCATAAATCGGCAAAAGCTGTTTTGACACACCTTTAGTAATTGGGTGCAAGCGTGTACCTGAACCGCCCGCTAAAATAATACCTTTACGTTTTAAGCTCATTTGTTTAAAAGCTCCATTAATGCGCGTTTAACACCTTCTTGCCAGACTGGTAGAGTCAATCCAAAAGTGCGTTGTATTTTCTGATTATCTAATCGTGAATTGTGTGGTCGTGTTGCAGGCGTTGGGTAAGCACTTGTTGGGATCGGGTTAACCTTTTGTATCGCCAACTCTTGCCCCAAAGTACGGGCTTGTGCAAATGCATAGTTTGCGTAGCCAAACCAAGAAGTCTCACCACTTGCTACTAAGTGATAAATACCAACTTTGTTTGCGTCTGCCACAGTTTGTGGAATAGCCTGCGCAGTGATGTCAGCAATCAATTCAGCTGAAGTTGGTGCACCAATCTGATCATCAATAATTGACAATTCTTCGCGTTGTTGAGCTAGGCTCAACATAGTTTTCAAGAAGTTTTTCGCTCTTGAAGCATATACCCACGAAGTTCTGAATATTAAATAGCGACAGCCACTATCAACAATCGCTTGCTCACCCAAAGCCTTGGTTTTCCCATAAATATTTAATGGTGCAATTGCATCAGTTTCCACAAAGGCTGTTGTTCCCATACCTTCAAAAACATAGTCTGTTGAGTAATGCACCAATAAAGCATTCGTTTTCAAACAGGCTTCAGCTGCAGCTTTTACAGTTTGATGATTGACGATATCAGCTTGTTCTTGCTCAGTTTCCGCCAAATCGACAGCCGTATAAGCAGAAGCATTGACTACCACATCTGGTTGTACTGCCAAAATCGTGTCATAAATCGCCTGTGGTTGGGTCATATCACCAGACAAGCCATCTAAACCATGGCGGTCTAAAGCAATGATATCTCCTAAAGGTGCAAGAGCGCGTTGCAGCTCCCACCCCACTTGTCCATTTTTGCCAAGCAATAAGATTTTCATAGTTATCCTTGATATTGCTTGTTTAACCAAGACTGGTATTCACCACTTTGTACGTGCTCAACCCACTCTTTGTTATTTAAATACCATTCAACTGTTTTACGTAAACCAGTTTCAAATGACTCTTCCGGTACCCAGTTGAGTTCGTCTTTGATTTTGGTTGCATCAATTGCATAACGCACGTCATGGCCTGGACGGTCTTTTACATACGTAATCAGATCTTTATACTGTGCTACACCTTCCGGTTTGTTTGGTGCAAGCTCTTCAAGTAGATCACAAATTGCATATACAACATCAAGGTTAGCTTTTTCGTTATGCCCACCAATGTTGTATGTTTCACCTACCACACCTTGACTCACTACCGTATAAAGCGCACGCGCATGGTCTTCTACAAATAACCAGTCACGAATTTGCTGACCATTTCCATAAACTGGTAATGGTTTTGCTTGTAACGCATTTAAGATCATTAGTGGAATAAGCTTTTCAGGAAAATGAAATGGGCCATAATTATTTGAGCAGTTAGTCACTAATACAGGTAAACCATAAGTACGATTCCATGCACGTACCAAATGGTCTGAACTTGCTTTACTTGCTGAATATGGTGAGCTTGGTGAATACGATGTAGTTTCGGTAAATAAATCCGTTGTGCCTTCTAGGTCACCATAAACTTCATCAGTTGAAATATGGTGAAAACGGAAAGCTGCTTTCTTTTCATCACTTAGACCTAACCAATAAGCACGGCTAGCTTCTAATATTTGATAAGTACCAATCACATTGGTTTCAATAAACGCATAAGGACCGGTAATAGAACGGTCTACATGTGACTCTGCCGCAAGATGCATAACTGCATCTGGCTGGAATGTCTTAAATAACTTATCTAAAGCAGCTCGATCACAAATGTCTGTTTGAGAAAACTGATAACGTGGATTATCTGCCACAGAAATTAAAGATTCTAAATTTCCTGCATAAGTCAGTTTATCAACATTTAATACTTCATTTTCTGTATTTTGGATAATATGACGAACAACCGCTGAACCAATAAAACCAGCGCCACCAGTAATTAAAATTTTCATACAACTACCTAAGTATAATTAATTTTCACCAAATAAATCACGAGTATAAACTTTGTCAATGACGTCTTCGAGCTCACTCACCATACGGTTTGCAATAATCACATCCGACTCTTGTTTAAAACTGTCAAAATTGGTCAAAACACGTGAGTTAAAAAATGTTGACTCATTTAAACTTGGCTCAAACACGACGACTTCAACACCTTTGGCTTTCAGGCGCTTCATCACACCTTGAATTGCAGATTGTCTAAAGTTATCTGAACCTTGTTTCATTACTAAACGATACACACCAACCACTTTGGGTTTTCTTGCCAGAATTTGCTCGGCAATAAAATCTTTTCGTGTTGTATTTGACTGGATAATTGCTCCGATCAAATTTTGCGGGACATCTTGATAATTGGCTAGCAATTGCTTTGTGTCTTTTGGTAAACAGTATCCACCATAACCAAATGACGGATTGTTATAGTGCGCTCCAATACGTGGATCTAAACCTACAGCCTGAATAATATCTTTTGAGTTTAGTCCACGTGATGCACAATATGAGTCTAACTCATTAAAATAAGCAACACGCATTGCCAAATAAGTATTTGAGAAAAGCTTTACAGCTTCTGCTTCCGTTGCATCCATTTGTAGTACATCTACGTCAGGCCTTAAACTAGCATTTTTAAATAATTTTCCAACTAATGCACCAACCTCTGAGGTATTACCTACCACAATCCGTGAGGGATGCAAGTTGTCGTACAATGCCTTGCCTTCACGCAAAAATTCCGGAGAAAAAACAATTTTTAAGACCGGAAAAGTCTCCTTCATACGCTCAGTAAAACCGACAGGAATTGTAGACTTCACCACAATAATCGCATCGCTTTTTAATTGGTTTAAATCTTCAAGCACAGATTCAATCGAACTCGTATCGAAATAATTGCTTGCTTCATCGTAATTGGTTGGTGTGGCAATAATAATGACTTCCGCATCTACATATGCAGAATTTTTATCTAATGTTGCTTTAAAGTTTGAATTATCAATCAAATATTCTTGAATAAGGTCATCATGAATAGGAGATATGCCTTGATTAAGTTTATCAATTTTTGTGGCATCAATATCGAGGGCAGTTACTTCATGTTGTTTAGAAAACAGCATCGCATTCGATAAGCCCACGTAACCTGTACCAACTACTGTTATTTTCATAAAATAACCTTTACATTTACGTTAAAATTTTTGAAAAATATTTTCTTACATATATGAAAAATGACAGTGTAAGAATTGTTTCTGTCAGCAAAATAGCACTGGCAACTCCATAAACATGCAAATATTTGACAAAGAAATAGAAATAACTGAAGTGAAAAAATAATCCTAACAGGTAATATTTTTTTAAAATTCTGCTATTTTCTGTTGGAATAATAATTAAATTAACAAGTACCATCGCCATAGACACAACAAATTGCGTCATAATCATAATACTTAATAAACTTGTGATTTTATATTCTGGTCCAAATAAAAAACTATAAATATATTTACCAATCAATAGATTGCCGACAAAGGCCACAATACTAATGCCTGCAAAAAAGATAGCAACTTTCTTTGCATTTTGAATTAACTCTTGATATTTTTTTTCATGGCTCAAAATACACATTCGACTATAATAAGCCTGTGTAACCGGAGTAAAAAGCTGTTTAATAACTACCGCCAACTTATCAGCCATAGCATACAACCCTAAAAAAGCATCACCAAAACAGAATTTCACGACTATAGGATTTAAATAGGTAAATCCCAAAGTAAAAAGTGATGCAGTAAAGTTGTGATAGCTGTCCTCTGACAGTTGTTTCATTTTA
Source organism: Acinetobacter sp. 809848 (assembly GCF_000581275.1). Taxonomy (NCBI): domain Bacteria; kingdom Pseudomonadati; phylum Pseudomonadota; class Gammaproteobacteria; order Moraxellales; family Moraxellaceae; genus Acinetobacter; species Acinetobacter sp. 809848. Next base: position 40,676 of record NZ_JEXG01000018.1, on the reverse strand, counting down.
TAGATAGAAAGAGATTTAAACCGAAAAGTTACTATATTTTTTCGATAAAAATAGATAATTGCTGCCAAACCAATTGAAAAACTAATTGCAACTTGAATTATCACTGCAAGCAACACATCACTTTTTTGATGAATTAACCAAAAAATTAACCCAACTGAGACAACCCGGCCAATAACAGAAAAGAAAGCTAAAACTGAGTTACGCCCAAGTCCTTGAAAAACCCATCCAGAAAGTAAAATTGTGCTAAAAGCTGAAAGAATACCTACAAATAATAAGGTTGCATCCATATGAGACAAAGGTAACAGTAACACCCCTATCCCGCCCAATACAGATACAATTAAAAAAATCAAAAACTTTGCACTTTGTACATTACTATAAAGTTCATCCATTTTTGATTTATTATCAAGACTGATACTCATTTTCTGCGCTGCTGACATATTGAAACCAAAGTCAATAAAAAAAGCAGCGAGAAAACTTACCGTTTGATAAAAGCTAACTTGTCCAAATCCTACTAGTCCTAGAATATTCGCTAGATAGGAAAATGACACCAATGGAATAACCATATTGGCAATTTGAATAATATATAAATAAAAAACTTCTTTATTTATTGTCTTACTCATAACAGACACCAAACCACAAAACTAAGTAACCGATCTTCGCCTGTTACAGTCTTGCTAAAGATTTGGAGTCTATTCGAAAATGAAAGATGACCTTGCAATAGATCAACAAAAGCTTTTTGATCCAACGAAAGCTCCATTCTCTGCATCTCTCTTTGTTGAATATATGGTAAGAAACTTCTTCTTATCATATCTACTTTTAACAATATTGTTTTATATAAACTTGCCATACGGATCTTATGTATTAAAGTAGGCTTTTCCATGCCTACAACACCTACAGTATTATTCCCATGTTGGCGATATTGAATTAAGCTTTCATCTAAATAAACAATTCTTCCCTCAAAAGCTGCAATTAGAATAATCCACCAATCATGCATCCTGAATTCTTGAGGGATAGGTTCAAATATTTGCTTTAATGAGCGATTAAACATCATGGCACAACCAGGCACATGATTGCTCAACAAAAAATCAAATGGCGTAGAACATAAATGACTTTTTGATGAAACCGCAAAATAAGAAGGTGAAAGTATGTGTAGTTTTTCATCAACAATTTGTAAATCTGAAAAAACTAATGTTGGTCTTTTTTCCACTCCCTCTTCAAATTGTAGCTTACCTAACATTTTCTCAAGTTTGGTAGGAATCCAAAAATCATCCTGATCACACAACGCAATATATGAATTTTGACAGTAAGAAAGTGTCCGAATAAAATTCCTTGAGGCCCCATTACCCCCAGTTTTTTCATGAATTTCTAGTTTGCCTTTTTTAAATAAAGAATGTGCTTCACAAATAGCTATTGTTTGATCTTTTGAACCGTCATCGCAAACATGCACAATAAAATTTTGATAAGTCTGTTGATCAAGAGAATCCAATAGCTCTGTAATATATTTTTCTCCATTGTATGTAGCTAATGCAATATCAATCCTATCTTCTAACATTTTGGAGACCTCAATCATGCAATACTTTACTTATACAGCGTGGATGGGCGCCATTAAATGCAGTACGTAAAACAAGTAATGCATCATTCATTTTTCCACCCAATATTTTTTTGAAAAATAACTTTAAAATTCGTAATTCAGCATAAGAGTAATAATATTTCAGAGTCAGTACTAAATCATATAACCTTTCTTTCTCACGCCATTCACTTATTTCTTTTTCAGCACGTGATAAAGAATGATTGATATAGCTACGAGAAGATATATTAAAAACCTTACTTTTTTGCTCGATACAATTAATCTTTCTAAAAAAACTAAAATCCACACCATAGAGAGCAAAGTGTGAATCGAACAACTCCATTTTGTTTTCTATAAAATATAGTTTTACACCTTTAGAAATTACCAAACCTGAACCTATAGAGAATATTTCTTTTGCATTAGAAATGATCCCATCTTTTTGCTCTATCGCCCCATTTACCAAGGGGTAATATTGCACGTTATCGCTCATAGAAATGATTTTCGGCAACTCAATATCAATATCCTGTGCTGTAAATAGTATGTTCTGATACTCAATATTAATTTCCGTATCATCATCAAATAAGACATAATAATCAGCGTCATATTGCTGGATAAAATCGTTATAAATCCAACTCAAAGGCTTATTTTGCACCTGATTTTCTAAAACAACATGGTGGTGTTTTTGTACCAATGCAGACAACACTGCACTATTTTCATCTATTACTGTAGGACCATTATTTACAATAAGTAAATAATCCAATTTTCGCTCAAAACCTAGCAAGCTTTGTATAGTCAAAGCATCTTCTAATGCTTTACCATACACAATGACTACCAACGCAATTTTATTATTATTCATATCAAATAAGATGACCTATGAACTCGTGATTACAATCTGAGATTTGACTCTTCTTTATCCAAAATATATTTCAAATCATAAAGCACATGCTTTTCTTTACCTAAAGCATGGAACTCGTCAACACTCATAGATTTAAATTGGTTATGTGCTACAGCAATAACGATCGCATCATACAAGCCTTGTTGCAGTTCTTTAATTGGTGCTAAACCATATTCGTGTTGTACTTCTGTATCATCTACCCACGGGTCATAGATGTCTAAGTCTAAATCGTATTCTTTAAGGGCTTTAATAAAGTCGACAATTTTTGTATTACGAATATCTGGACAGTTTTCTTTAAAGCTAAGCCCCATCACCAAAATACGTGCCCCAACAACTTGTATTCGCTGCTTCACCATTTCTTTAATGAGCTGTGTTGCCACATATTCACCCATACGATCATTTAAACGACGGGCAGCCAAAATAATTTCTGGATGTAACCCAATCGATTGAGCTTTATGGGTCAGATAATATGGATCTACACCAATACAGTGCCCACCGACCAATCCTGGACGATAAGGTAAAAAGTTCCACTTCGTACCTGCCGCCTTGAGCACATCTTCCGTATCGATATTTAATTTATTAAAAATAAGCGCTAATTCATTAATCAGAGCAATATTCACATCACGCTGCGTGTTTTCAATGACCTTAGCTGCTTCTGCTACCTTAATACTAGGTGCTTTATGTGTCCCCGCTTCAATAATCAAGTTATAAACGTCATCAACATAATCCGCCACTTCAGGGGTTGAACCTGAGGTGATTTTTAAAATATTAGTGACACGGTGCTGTTTGTCACCAGGATTGATACGCTCGGGGCTATAACCTGAAAAAAAGTCTTGGTTAAATTTTAAACCTGAAACTTTTTCTAAAACAGGAATACACACTTCTTCTGTTGCACCCGGATACACAGTAGATTCATATACAACTATGTCACCCTTTTTGAGCACTTGACCAATGCTGGTCGATGCTTTAATTAAAGGTGTTAAATCTGGTTGTTTAAAGTCATCAATTGGTGTTGGAACAGTCACAATAAAAAAGTTACAACCTTTTAAATCATTAAGGTCAGCACTATAAGTCAATTGAACTGCTTGCTTCAGCTCCTCTGAAGAGACTTCTAAGGTATGATCTTGACCACTCTTAAGCTCATCTATACGTTTTTGATAAATATCAAAACCGACAACAGGTACTTTTTTACCAAACTCAACTGCCAACGGCAGGCCAACATAGCCCAACCCAATAATTGCTATTTTTAAATTGGCAATTTGCATACAAACGAGCCTTTTCCTTAGAGTTTATATCTAATAAATCATGCTTTTGGCATTAACTGTGCAGCGTACTATATCAGATTTTTAATTACCGCCGTATGCCAATTGTATAAATGTGTTTACAACATTTATAATCAATCTTTCTCCACTTAGCCCAAACTATACATTTTTAATATTTCTACACTGTGAATACTGTTTAAAAGCCCTCCCCAGTTAAACTAAACATACAAAGCCTTGCGATTTTTCGGTGTTTTTTCATTACTTTTCAGCTAGAATCAGTTCAGCCTGCGTTTAATAGACACTTGTCACTAAGCAGTAGCCAATATCAATTAAAGATAAATACACAAAGGGTTGCGTGTGAAGTATTGCCAGTTTTTTTCTGTTCTTGCCTTGAGTTTGAGTGCCGCTAGCTGTGCGGTTACTTCCGGTTTACAAACTTATGATCTTCCAAGTGAAGGTGTTTATAAAACTGACCTCGGAACTACCGTAAATGTAGTTAAAATTTCTCAAGAAACGCTACCGGTCATTCAGCCTGCTCAAATTAACTATCAACATGACTACGCATCCTTATTTAAAACTCAACAACCTATTTATCGTTTAAGCTCAGGTGACGTTCTTTCTATTCAGCTCTGGGCTTATCCAGAAATTACCCCTCCGCTCAATAACATTAATAATGAACAGTCAACTCAATCAAATGGTTATCCAATCGATCAAACCGGTTATATTCAATTTCCTTTAGTTGGCCGCTACAAAGCTGCTGGTAAAACGCTTGCTCAAGTAAACCGTGAATTACGTGGTCAACTTGCCCGATTCTTAAAAAATCCGGATGTTATAGTTCGTGTAGTATCTTATGAAGGACAGCGCTTTTCTGTTCAAGGTAGCGTCACAAAAGGTGGGCAATTTTATTTAAGTGACCAGCCTGTAAGTATATATACTGCATTAGGTATGGCAGGTGGAGTCACCACTACGGGTGATAACACTTATATTCAACTCGTTCGAAATGGTCGGACCTATAATCTAAACACAATTGATTTAGAAAAAGCTGGCTATTCACTTCATAAGCTACTCGTTCAACCCAATGACACCATTTATGTCAGCACACGTGAGAACCAAAAAATTTATGTCATGGGTGAAGCTGGAAAAAGTCAAGCTTTACCAATGCGCGATCAGGGTATGACTTTAAGTGATGCTCTCGGGGAAAGTTTAGGTATTAATCCAGCTTCTGGTAGTGCAAGTAAGATCTATGTAGTGCGTACTAATCCAAATGATTATACCACTGAAATTTATCACTTAAATCTTTTAAGTATTGGTGATTTTGGTCTAGCGAATCAATTCAAACTACGTAGTAATGATATTGTCTACGTTGATGCGACTGGTTTAACACGTTGGCAACGTGTAATTAACCAGATTATTCCTTTCTCAAATGCTTTATATAACATAGACCGTTTGGGACAATAATATTATGCAAATTAAAAATATTTTAGTCGTCTGTATTGGAAATATCTGTCGTAGTCCTATGACAGAGTATTTGTTAAAACAGCAATACCCCCAACTAAATATTGAATCTGCTGGTATTTCTGGACTTGTAGGTCATCAAGCAGACAGTAAAGCACAACTTTGTATGCAACGCTTAGGCATCGATATGCAACCACATATTGCCCGTAAACTTAATGCTTCGCATATTAAAAAAGCTGACCTTATTTTGGTCATGAGTCACAATCAGCAAAAGCATATTGAGCAGACTTGGCCCTTTGCAAAAGGTAAAACCTATCGCCTGGGCCACTGGCAAAACAAAAACGTGCCTGATCCCTACCAGCACGATCAAGTTGTTTTTGATGAAACTTGCCAACTCATTCAGCAGTGTGTGGCTGATTGGAAACCTTATATTTAACGTATAGATTTTTAAGCATATGAACCAACAGAATACTAATACCGAAGATACAATTGACTTAAAAGAACTGTTTTTTTCGCTGATCGCTCAGTGGAAGCTTATTGCTCTATGCGTTATTTTAAGCGTTGTATTTGCTCTACTCTATTTACGCGTAACGCCAGATACCTATTCGGTTGATGCTTTGGTCCAAGTTGAAGACAGTAAAGGGGCTTCTGCTGCACTTTTAGGTGATTTGTCGCAAATGATTGAGCAAAAATCACCAGCGCAAGCTGAAATTGAAATTTTAAAATCTCGCTTGGTTCTAGGCTCTGTCATTAAAGAGTTACATCTAAATATACAAATTTCCAGTACAGAAGATACGCTTACTCACCGACTATTAAGCGACACAGAATATAAAACCGAGTACACAAAAAAATCGGTTTTATTTCAAGATAACCTTAAAAGTTTTGAAGTGCGTGAATTTGAAGTTCCGAATTATTATCTAGACAAAAACTTACTTCTTAATTTTGATAAACAATCTTTAACTTTAACTGACCCAGAAACTGAAGAGGTAATATTAACAGTTCCGTTGAATCAGACTAACCATGTTACTGGGCCACATGGACTCTGGAAGGTTGCAATTTTTGCCAAAGATCAACTTGATGCGACCTATAATATTACTAATTTGTCCTTACCTGCTGCTGTAAATTCACTTAGCGTAAATTATTCTGTCGCAGAACGTGGCAAACTTACAGGTGTTTTAGGTCTAAATTATCAAGGTCAAGATAAAGAACATATTACTAAAGTTTTAAATGCAATTCTGGCAACTTATAGTGCACAAAATATTGAACGTCGTTCGGCTGAGTCTGCTCAAACTTTAAAGTTCTTAGATGAACAACTTCCAGATCTTAAAAAGCAATTAGACGATGCAGAGCGTCAATTTAATAAGTTCCGTCAACAATACAACACAGTTGATGTCACTAAAGAGTCTGAGTTGTACTTAACTCAAAGTATTACTTTAGAGACCAAAAAGGCTGAGCTTGAGCAAAAGCAAGCTGAGATGGCGGCAAAATATACTGCTGAACACCCTGCAATGCGTGAAATTAATGGACAGCTCGCTGCTATTAATAAACAAATTGGTGAGTTAAATAGCACCTTAAAACAACTACCTGATGTGCAACGTCAATATTTACAATTATATCGTGAGGTAGAGGTAAAAACACAGCTCTACACAGCGCTTCTCAACTCGTACCAACAACTTCGTATCGCCAAAGCAGGTGAAATAGGCAACGTACGTATTGTTGACACTGCAGTCGAGCCAGTTAAGCCAATTAAACCAAGAAAACTGTTAGTTCTTATTTTATCTTTATTTGTGGGCGGTTTTATTGGAACACTAGTCGCCCTACTACGTAATATGTTACGTACAGGCATTAAAGATTCTGGGCAAATTGAAAATGAGTTGGATTTACCAGTCTATGCAACCGTACCACGTTCTCCAATTCAAGAAAGTCGTATCAAGATTTTAAAGAAAAAGAAGAGTATTCCTATTCTTGCAGTTAAAAATAGTGATGATATTGCAATTGAAAGCTTACGTAGTATCCGCACCGCGATTCACTTTGCATTAGCAAATGCAAAAAACAATATCATTATGATTGCTGGCCCTTCACCAGAAGTTGGTAAATCGTTTATTTCAACCAACCTTGCAACTATTTTTGCTCAAAGCGACAAGCGTGTATTACTCATTGATGCCGATATGCGCCGTGGTTATATGCATAAATACTTCGATGTAGATGTTAAGCCAGGTCTTTCTGAGTTATTGAGTGGACAAGCTGATCTACAAAAAGTTTTGCATAAAACTCAAGTTGCTAACCTTGATGTGATTACTCGCGGTAAGAGTCCAACAAATCCTTCAGAGATTTTAAGCTCTAACCAATTTAAAGAACTACTTGAACAACTACAAAGTCAGTATGACCACATCATTATCGATACTCCACCAGTACTTGCAGTAACCGATGGTATTATTATTTCGCAATATACTGGTGTGAACTTAATTGTTGCGCGTTATGCTAAGTCGCAAATGAAAGAACTTGAATTAACGCTTAATCGCTTTGAACAAGCAGGTGTTAAAGTCAACGGCTTTATCCTTAACGATATTCAACGTGCGAGCGCGGGTTATGGTTATGGCTATAACTATGCCTATGCTTATAAAGCACAAAAAGAAGATTAACCGAAAAGTGATAAGAGAACCGGATCAAATGATCCGGTTTTTTTATTTAAGATTTTTTAAGTTTATTCCAACTAAAACTAACTAAAATATATAAAAAACCACTCGTTTTTTTTCTTAAACATTCTATGCTTAAGCATGCTAAGATCAAAAGCAGCTTTTTTAGACTCAAATGATTATTTTTGGAACCTTTTATGAGTAAAGCCTTACCCATTGCTGTCGCTGTAGTTTTAGGCGGTGCTGCACTTGTACCAGTTTATTATGCAAGCCAACATCCGACCACAGAAGTCGGAAGCAAAGCAAATAAAAATGCCTCTCCAATTGAAAAAATCAGTTATGTTCTTGGGTACGAAGTTGCTCAGCAAACTCCACCTGAACTTGACACAAAATCATTTGTGAAAGGGATTCATGATGCTCGTAATAAGCAACCAAGTGCTTATACTCAAGAAGAGTTAAAAGCTGCTGTTGCTGCTTATGAAAAAGAATTGCAGCAAAAAATGCAACAACAAGATAAACCACAGCAAGCCGCTGGTGCAGCGTCTGAATCTGCAGATGTTCAATTCCTTGCAGAAAATAAAACAAAAGCTGGTGTAAAAACTACAGCGTCTGGTTTGCAATACATCATTACTAAAGAAGGCACAGGTAAACAACCAACTGCGCAGTCTATGGTTAAAGTACATTACGAAGGCCGATTAATTAATGGTCAAGTATTTGATAGTTCGTATAAGCGCGGTGAGCCTGTTGAGTTTCCTCTCAATCAGGTTATTCCAGGCTGGACTGAAGGACTTCAGCTCATGAAAGAAGGTGGTAAAGCGACGTTCTTCATTCCATCTAATCTTGCTTATGGTCCTCAGGAACTTCCTGGTATTCCAGCAAACAGTACGCTGATTTTTGATGTAGAACTCATTTCAGTGAAATAAAAACATTCAGGAGAGTAAAACAGTACTCTCCTTTTTTTTGGAAAACGGCATGAAAAAAATTGGTTTAATTATTGCAACATCAACGATAAGTTTATCTGTTTTTGCTGCTGCACCTATTACAAATAAAAGCCCGGCGAAAGAACAATTTAGCTATAGCTATGGCTATTTAATGGGCCGTAATAATACTGATGCTTTAACAGATCTAAATCTTGATATTTTTTATCAGGGTTTACAAGAAGGTGCTCAGAACAAAACCGCACGCTTAACTGACGAAGAAATGGCGAAAGCGATTAATGATTATAAAAAAACTTTAGAAGCTAAGCAGCTTGTTGAATTTCAAAAAATAGGACAACAAAATGCTCAAGCAGGTGCTGCATTTCTTGCTGATAATGCAAAAAAATCGGGCGTAATCACGACTAAATCAGGCCTCCAATACCAAGTATTAAAAGAAGGTACAGGTAAAAAACCGAAAGCTGTATCACGTGTTAAAGTGAATTATGAAGGTCGTTTACTCGACGGAACTGTATTTGACAGCTCAATCGCACGTAATCATCCAGTTGAATTTCAGCTTAGCCAAGTGATTGCAGGCTGGACTGAAGGTCTACAAACCATGAAAGAAGGCGGTAAAACTCGTTTCTTTATCCCTGCAAATCTCGCTTACGGTGAAGTCGGTGCAGGTGACACGATTGGTCCAAATAGCACTTTAATTTTCGATATCGAATTGCTACAAGTTTTGCCAAAATAAATGTATTAGTATAAAAAAAGCGATCATTTAAGATCGCTTTTTTTATTTTTAGTGTTTTAAATCTCTAGGTCGAAAACCCGTAAGGATTAAACCGATCAGGTAAGCAATTATCCCAACTACACATAGCCCTACGACTTCGGCAACACGTAACCACTGTGAAAGCTCTCCGTTATACCAATTGAGCCCAAACCAAAGCGCTGCAATCATAGCGAGGTTTGCTAAACCATATTGAAGTCCTAATTTCTTCCAATGCGGACCAAATCGGAAAATATTACGCTTATGCAAATAGAAGTAGAGTAAACCAGCATTTACTAACGCTGAACCTGAAGATGCTAGTGCAAGTGCCATATGTTCTGCATGCCAATCAATAAGCTTAAAGAAACCAATAAATACAACGTTTAAAATTGCATTAGCTGCGACCGACATTAAGCCTACGCGCACTGGTGTTTTTGTGTCTTGTTGTGCATAGAAACCTGGGGCGAATACTTTAATGAGCATGAAAGAAATTACACCAGCACTCATACATTGCAATGCTAGAGCTGTCATTTGTGTATCACGTAAATCAAACTCACCACGCTGGAATAATGCTTGAATAATCGGTGTTGAAAGCATAAATAAAGCAATACTTGCCGGTAATCCTACCAATACAATGACTTTTGCAGCCCAGTCGATCATACCGCGGAACTTTGCTTGATCCTGCTCTGCATGACGGGCAGAAAGCGAAGGCAAAATTACTGTACCAATCGCAACCCCAATTAAACCTAAAGGTAGCTCAGTCATGCGTTCAGCACTGTAGAGCCAAGACACTGAACCATCTTGCATGAAAGATGCCCAAATCGTATTTAGCAATAGGTTAATCTGAGTCACCGATACACCAAATAATGCTGGAAGCATTAATTTTAAAATACGCTCTACACCCTCATGTTTAAAATCAACTTTAGGTGGAATCAGTAGGTTTTTACGCCACAATTCAGGAATTTGTATCGCTAACTGTAATACCCCAGCCGCAACAACTGACCAGCCTAATGCTTTGATTGGCTCAGCCATATACGGCGTAAGCCACCACGCTCCTGCGATCATCGCTACATTTAACAAAACTGGTGAAAAAGCTGGTGAGGCAAACGAACCATAACTATTTAAGATGCTGCTAGCAAAAGCCGTGAGCGACATAAACATTAGATATGGAATAGTCAAACGGAACATGCTGACGGCTAAATCGAACTTTTCTGGATCACTGTGGAAGCCCGGTGCGTACATATAGATGATTGCAGGTGCTAAAACCATAGCCACAAAAGTGAGTAAGGTCATAACTGTTAGCAAACAGCCAAATACCCGACTAATTAAAATCTGTACTTCAGCGTGTGCTCGACCCGTTTTATATTCAGTTAAGACTGGGATAAAGGCCTGAGAAAAGGCGCCTTCGGCAAATAGTCGTCGAAAGAAGTTGGGAATACGAAAAGCGACGACGAAGGTATCAAAATCTTTACCTGCACCAAACACGTTGAGCAATACGACGTCACGCACGAGCCCTAACACTCGTGACAACATCGTCATTGCACTGACAATAAAAGTCGATCGCCACAATGCCATCGCACTCACCTACAGCTATATTCGAAAGACGCTATTGTAATGAAACTAGAAAATCTTTTCGTTGTGAAATGATGAATGAACTCAAGTTTTTTTCTGTGCTAACAGTTGTCTAAAGTGTTGCCATTTAAAATAAGGCCCCGGATCGGTTTTTCGGCCTGGTGCAACATCCGAATGCCCTGCAATATGGTTTTTAATTTCAGGATAAGCCTGACGGATAGCGGTAACAACGTCAGTTAATACTTCATATTGTACATCTTCAAAAGGTAAATCATCGCTTCCTTCAAGCTCAATACCAATTGAATAATCATTGCATTCAACTTTGGCTAAGTAGCTTGAACGCCCTGCATGCCATGCTCTGTCGTTAAAGTTAACAAACTGTAGGACTTCACCTGTTCGTAAAATTAACAGGTGTGTAGAGACTTGCATACCTTCAATAGTCTGAAAATAAGGATGAACTGACCAATCTAACTTGTTTTGAAAAAACTGCTCAATATATCCCCCTCCAAATTGAGACGGCGGCAAGCTAATATTATGAACCACAATCATTTGAATTTCGGTGCCAGTCGGACGCTGGTTAAAATTTGGAGAAGGGATTTGTCTCGCCCCTTTTAATTGTCCATCTATAACTTCATACGGTGTGATTTGCTTCATTGAGACGCCAATAAATTGCTTGCCAATTGTTTTAGTTTAAAACAGTTATGTGCTTTTCAAAGTAGTAAATGCGATTGTTTATCGCGATTAATCTCATAAAACAGCTTATTTTTCAGGTCGACGATGCTAATATATCGCAAGTTTTAGGGTCATCGACAAAATGGAAACCGTATGAGCATACCTCAGTCTTTGCTTGAACAATCAATTCAAATCAATATTCAACAAGCATTACAAGAAGATATTGGGGACGGTGACATTACCGCCATGCTCACCCCAGAAGATGAACAGGCTACCGCAACCATTATTAGCCGCGAAGATATGGTCTTAGCTGGACAACCGTGGGTTAATGCGCTCATCTCAGCTTATGACAATACTGTTCAGGTGACTTGGCTAAAACAAGAAGGTGAACGTGTTGCTGCAAACGAAGCCTTTTTAAAGCTTGCTGGTTCTGCACGTAGCTTACTGACTGTAGAGCGCCCTGCTTTAAACTTTATTCAAACTTTGTCTGCTGTTGCAACAAAAACTGCTGAATATGTTCAACATCTTGAAGGTTTAAATACAAAACTTCTCGATACACGTAAAACTCTACCAGGCTTACGTATTGCACAAAAATATGCGGTTGCTATCGGGGGCGGACAAAACCATCGTCTTGGCTTATTTGATGCGTTCTTAATTAAAGAAAACCATATTATGGCAGCGGGTGGTATTGCTCAAGCAATCACCAAAGCACATCAAATTGCACCGGGCAAACCTGTTGAAGTCGAAGTTGAAACTTGGGATGAATTAAACCAAGCACTTGAAGCTGGGGCGGACATTGTCATGCTCGATAACTTCAGTCAACAGCAAATGATTGATGCCGTAAAACATGTAGCAGGTCGCTGTAAACTCGAAGCCTCTGGCAATATCACTATTGAAAACTTGCGTGAAGTTGCCACCACTGGCGTTGACTATATTTCTATGGGCGTTCTGACTAAAGATGTTAGAGCTGTTGATTTATCTATGCGTTTTAATGCTTAGATAAAATCTGCGTCATTATTGGTATTTTTTTGCGACTTGGTCATGTCTGCAGCTTGTGTTTTTTGCCACGCTGACTGAGTCGCTTGTGCCCCACCATCACGTGGGTCAGCAGCCATTAAAACAAATGTCACTACTGCTAATAATACAATAAAACCTTGTAGCATAAATTTTCCCCATCACTTTTAAAAATTTAGGGTTCCAAAGTAAAAGATAAATATGACCAGGCTTAGGAGATTCTGTTACAAAAGGTAAGCCTTTATTTTTATTATTCATCTATACGACAGCATCTTCCCACATAGTATTTTATATAAACACCCTATTCCCTTTATTTACTATCGTGATGTGGATATCTCGTTTCTCTATTCGGCCTACGCGGCAGAGTCTTACCGCTTATAATTTTTTTGCCAACAGCTCATTCTATTACTTTGGTTTTGCCCTGAGTGGCGGCTAAAGCCACGTAAGACCAAAGGCATTGTCATCTGCAAAACCTGCCCATTTTTATCCTCTATCCTATTTTGTTGCAAAAATAAGATCCTTATAGATTATAGACAGGTTGCAGATGACTTTTAGCACCAGCAAATGAGGAATAAATTCCAATACCCTCATTAAGGGAAAAACTTACCAGCTTAAGACTCTAAATAACCCATATATGGATCAGAAATTGAATCTTCTTGAGTTTCTATACGTCCTGCGAAACGACGACTGAAAGTAGTATCATCAGCTAAAGTCAGAGTGAAGTCATACCAACCACCAAATTCAGACATATCCCAAACCAGTTCTTTTTCAGAACTATTGGTTTCAATCGCCCATGTCTTGTTTGGCAGATAAGCATTTGCTTTGACGTTTAGCTTGACTGACTTATTACCATCATGACGCACTTTTAAATACAAATTCGCATCACACTCTTCCACACACACTCTAATTTCCGGTAATGCTTGAGTTTGGTTAACTTGACTCAAATCGCCTTTAAACGCGCGATGGAACCCATTTGGTCCAAGCACCCACAAATCGTACTGCCCATTTGTAGCATTCCATACATCATCGAGCTGTTTACCTGCCTCAACCATATAACGACGTGGAATTGCCGTAAGATCAAATCGGTTATAGACATGGAAAACGGCTGCCTGTTTACCTGTATTAGAGAACATCAGCTTAACCGTTTTTTGAGTAATATCGACTTTGGCACTGGTGTGTAAAATATATGGCAAAGCACGTGATGGCCTAATTCCCATTTCCTGCTGAGGAAATTGCTGCTGGCTCGGAACAGGAACTTGTGGCAATAAAGCTTGAGCAACACGAATCGCATCGGCTTCGGCTTTGGTTTTCTTCCCATCTAGTTCAGCAACAGGCAGAAGGTTCGGTGTTTTAAAATTAAATGCCGTCGTTAAATCACCACATACAGCACGGCGGTATGGGCTAATGTTAGGTTCTTGCACACCAAAGCGTTTTTCCAAGAACTGTAAAATAGAGGTATGGTCAAAGACTTGAGAATTTACCCATCCTCCACGGCTCCACGGCGAAATCACATACATGGGAACGCGTACGCCTGGTCCATACACTCGACCATCTGGCTTAGGTTGAGATTTTGAAGTCGCTACTGCTGGATGGTTAAAGTACTCATAAGACACTTGCTGATCGTTTAAAGTCGTTTTTCCATATACAACACCGTTTACATCTTTAGACGGTGCACTTGGTGAAGGGACATGGTCAAAGAAACCGTCATTTTCATCGAAGTTCACCAATAAAACGGTTTGGCTCCACAGCTCAGGGTTTTCAGTTAATGCATTTAATACTTCCTGAATATACCAAGCACCTTGTACAGGACTAGATGGCCCCGGATGTTCACTATAAGTAGCAGGTGCGACCAACCAGCTCACCTGCGGTAATTTACCTTGTGCAATATCAGCTTTAAAAGTTCCTAAAAAACCACCGTCCGGCATGGTATTGGCAATACCTTTGTAAAGTGGTTGAGTCGCATCAATCTTTTCATCATATGCTGGACACGTTAGTGTGTCGTTACTGACAGGTTGACCAGATTGCTCATTTGCACGGCGATACTGTTTGAAACCAGCTAACGGGTTATCGGTAAAGTTATCTGGCATATTTTGATAGACTTTCCATGTTACGCCAGCCTGCTGTAAGCGCTCAGGATACGTCGTCCACTCATAACCTTCTGTTGATGCCCCAATCCCATCAAATTCATTTACAACACTCGCAACACCTGCACCTGTAGGACCATTCGTTCCAGTCCAAATAAACTTACGGTTTGGGTTGGTTCCAGCATGCATAGCACAGTGGTAAGCATCACAAATGGTAAAAGCATTCGCTAAAGCAAACTGATATTCGACTTCTTGTTTTTTATAGTAGCCCATCGACTGTGGTTTTTTATAAGCGACCCAATCACTCATACGGCCATTGTCCCAAGCTGCTTGGCCATCAGACCATGAGTGAGGTGTACCTGAAACACGCTGAGCATTTCCTAAACGACTATCTAAATGGTAAGGCAATACTTTCTTTTTATTCGCATCATATTGTTCCCAAACCTTTCGGCTTTCCGTCATTGGAATGGTAAAACGATCACCAAAACCACGTACACCTTTTAATGTTCCGAAATAATTATCAAAAGAACGGTTTTCCTGAGTCAAAATCACGATGTGTTTAACATCTTGAATAGTTCCACTTTCAACTTTGGCATCAATAGCTAAGGCTTTTTGAATACTCAGCGGGAAACTCGCTAAAGCAGCTGTCCCAAACATGGTTTTTGTAGAGTTTAAAAGAAATTCGCGACGATTCATTAGTTCTATCCTAGTTCTTATTATGGTGCACAGTGCATTTTGCAATTAGTGGTGGGCGGTGTTGTTGGCGATGAATTATCTGAGTCGTTATCATCGTTACAAGCACTGAGCATGAGTGCTAAAGAGGTAATTAATAAAATTGAAAGTTTTCGCATTGGTTTTTTCCAAACGGTTTAAATGCGAACTACTAATAAAGCGTAAAAGTGACAAGCAAGTGATGTTTTTATGTCGATTTGATGAAGGCATAAAAAAACGCATCCGAAGATGCGTTTTTCACAAAGCGTAAAATTACCAGCCTAAAGCTTCTTGTTGCTTTTTAATGAGCTCGGCAATCCCTTTTTCAGCCATTTCTAACATGGCATTGCTTTGAGCGCGGGTAAACGGTTTGTCTTCGGCAGTACCTTGAATTTCGATAAACTCGCCAGCTTGTGTCATTACTACATTTAAATCAGTTTGACAGTTCGAGTCTTCTTCATAGCAAAGATCAAGCAACACTTCGTCTTGATACATACCGACAGAAATCGCAGCAACTAACCCTTTAAGCGGATCATGCTTAATTTTCTTTTGAGACAATAAAACATTCATCGCATCAACTAATGCTACAGCAGCACCAGTGATTGAAGCAGTACGCGTACCACCATCAGCCTGAATCACGTCACAGTCGATGGTAATCGTGTTTTCACCAAGCTTTTTCAAATCAACCATCGCACGTAAGCTACGACCAATCAAACGTTGGATTTCTTGAGTACGACCAGTTTGTTTGCCACGAGCCGCTTCACGGTCACAACGTGAATGGGTTGAACGCGGTAACATGCCATATTCTGCCGTTACCCAGCCTTGGCCTTGGCCTTTTAAAAAGCGTGGCACTGAGTTATCAATGCTTGCAGTACAGAGGACTTTGGTGTGACCAAATTCGACCAGCACAGAACCTTCAGCATAACGGGTGTAGTTTCGTGTAATTTTCACTTCACGTAATTGGTCTAATGCACGTTGGTCAATACGCATAATCCTTCCTAATTTCTCTTAAATACAAACTTGGGCATAGTATAGCAAAGGATTTTGACAGGTTGAGTTTATTCCCTACTTTCAAATGTAAGTCTGCAAGTTTCATAACTCAAAAATAAAAATAGCCCCTAAAAAGGAGCTATTTTGGATTAACTGAGATTATGCAAATTTAAATTTTGCCTTTAACTTTTCCAATGTCTGCATCACTTTTCCAGTGGTATGGTTTGGCAGTGAACATTTCGCTAAACGTACCCATACACTCCAGAACTGACGCATAAAGTTCGCTTCGTTATAGTTAATACCATATTCAGCGCAAAGTGCCTTAATTTTCGGGGCTACTTCTTTATAACGATTAGCTGGCATATCTGGAAATAAATGATGCTCAATCTGATGGCTTAAATTACCACTCATAAAATGAAGCCATTCAGTACCACTAAAATTACTTGAACCACGAATCTGACGTAAATACCACTCTGCCTTAGTTTCAGTGTCGGTATTATCAGGCTCAAACGTTTCTGCATCTTCAGTAAAGTGACCATTAAAGATCACAGCAGATGACCACAAGTTACGAATAATATTCGCAACTATATTTCCTGCAAAAACTGGTAAAAACATAGGGCCAGAGATCACAGGGAAAAACACATAGTCTTTTAAGACTTGGCGCGTGGCCTTTTTACGGACTTTAGCCGAATCTTTCCAAACTTGTTTCCAACTCTTGGTTTTATAAACTAATGCATCTTCAAGATGTAAGTTTTGTACACCGACATACCACTCAAAGAAAAACATTAACTGTAGACCTAGAGGAATATTAAACAGGTGACGAGGTTCCCACTTCTGTTGATCACTTACTCGCAAAATACCATAACCAACATCGTGGTCTTTACCGACAATATTGGTATAGGTGTGATGCACATAGTTATGTGTTTCACGCCAGTCATCACCCGATGCAATGGTATCCCAATCGTAAGTATTACCGTTCAGACTTGGTTCATTTAACCAGTCAAACTGACCGTGCATGACGTTATGACCAAGTTCCATGTTTTCTACAATTTTAGAAATACCTAATAAGCCTGTGCCTAGTAGCCAGACTGGCGGAATCCAACCACCAAACATCAACATGCCACGCGATGCGATTTCGGTATATCGAACAAAATTACGAACTTTGTAGATATATTTTGCGTCTTTTTCACCAAGGCTCTGCATCACGTCTTGACGAATCTGCTCAACACGGCGACCAAACTCTTCAGTCTGTTCAGGTGTTAAATGAGCAGATTTAGAAACAGTAGAAAATTCTAATGCCATATTCATAGGGTTAATCCTCTTTAATTCTTTTTATAGATCAATTGTGACTGGGCTTAATGCCTGGCTCACGCATAGTTTAATTGGGCGATTCGGTTGATCTTCAATTTCACCAGTTAACAGGTTTTGAGTAACTCCGCTTACCTTGGTACAGCTGCATTTATTGCAGACACCCATACGGCAACCATGTTGTGGGCGTAAACCAGCTTGCTCTGCACTGCTCAGTAAATTTGTTTCAGCTAAAAACTCGTGTTGAGCACGGCGGAAAATAACAGGCTGTGCTGTATGTGTACCAGTCGCTTGAAGTGGCTGAAAATACTCTTGATGAAGCTGCGACTGAGCACCTTTTTGTGCATAAATTTCATTGGCTTGCTGCATCATGCCATGATGACCACAAACATAAGTTGCTGTTTGCTCAAAGTCAGGAACAAGCTTTTGTAGTAGGCTTTCAGTTAAATGCTGCTTTTGCTCGGTAGTATTAAAAAAATGATATTGAAGCTGTGGGTACTGCTCTGCCAAAGCTTTTAATTCAGTATGAAAAATTTCAGCACGATTAAAATAAATGACATGAATTTGTTCAAGCTGCTGTTTCAAAGCTTGCTGCAAGAGTGAATAAATTGCAGTAATGCCACTTCCTGACGCAATTAAGATGGCAGGCTGCTGGCCGTGATGCAAAATAAAATCACCTTGTGGCTGTGAAATCTCAATGCACTCTCCAACATGTAACAGTTGAGCTGCACGAGACACCAAACCTTGTACTTTAATGCCTAAAGCAATTTCACCTTGCTTTGTCACTTCAATAATCGAGTAACTACGTTGTTGGTAAACGCCATCGATAAGCAAAGTCAGCAAAATACTTTGACCCGCTCGAACCTGATCGAAATTAAAATTACGATTCGGTTTAAGTCTAATGAGCACCATATCGGTATGAAGTGGCTGAACTGCAGTAACTTCTGCAAGTACCCTTTTCCACGCCCAAGTCACGTTAATTTTCTGCAAGACAAAATCAACGAAATCTTCTCGAACCCAATGTGGCTGATAGCTAAGTGTTGCGTTCATACGTTCCTCTTTTGTTTCTGGCTATTTATTTGAGTGAACACATGTTCGTATAGTGAACATATGTACACTATATTTATAACTGTTCACTCAGTCAACACTTGTTCACTATTTTTTTTATGAAAGTTTGCTCTTTTTTGTTAGACTTTGGCTCACGGTTTAAATAGGTTCTTTTAATGTCGATACGGGATGAACGAAAACAGCAAAGTCGTCAGGCACTTCTCGATGCAGCCTTGCATCTAAGCACGTCTGGGCGTTCGTTCAGTAGTATCAGTTTGCGTGAAGTTGCACGTGAAGTAGGTTTAGTACCGACAGCGTTCTACCGCCATTTTCAGGACATGGATGAGCTCGGCAAGGAATTGGTCGATCAAGTTGCCTTACATTTAAAAAGCGTTTTACATCAACTTGGACAAAGTTATTTACAACATAAATCTGGTAAAACCCAAACCAGTATTGAGCTATTTGTGCAGGCGGTGAATCATAGCCCTAAGCAATGGCAATTTATGATTGCTGAACGTTGGGGAGGTTCAGAAACAGTCCGTGCAGCAATTGCCAGAGAAATTGAATTTCTGATTGAAGATCTCACAACTGATCTTACTAAACTCGAAAATTTTAAACATATTCAAAATCCTCAAGACCTAAATGTCTTATCTACCATTTTGACTAATATGTCATTTACATGGGCAATGACGTGGCTCAACCTATCGAAACAATATCAAGGTGAACAGCTCAAGCTGCAACAAACTGCCTTTATTGAAAATGCTTCTACACAAGTCCGTTTACTCTTTAGAGGAATTGCAAACTGGGAACGATAGAAGCGGCAAATGACAAAAAACAGGTTATGTGGTAATACGTAAAGAGAGAAAGAAAAAGGCTAAAAATTTCGAGAAAAGTCTTTTTCTTTTTACAGGAAGTAAACTATTAGTTAGGCCAAACTGGTGTGGGAATACCTATGAATCTTGATCGTCATACACAGTTTTTGATGCGTAAAGAAAAAATTCTGAGCGTGGCAGAAAAGTTGTTATTAGAAAACAATCAGGAAATTACTCTAGATGAGTTAGTGGCCGAGCTAGATATTGCTAAAGGCACACTTTATAAGCATTTTAGAAGTAAAAATGAGCTTCTACTTGAGCTCATTATTCAAAATGAAAAGCAAATTTTAGAAATTTCTAAAAAATATAATACAGATTTCAAAGAGTATGCTCCTCATTACATGCTTCACCATTTGCTTGCACCAGGTAAAACGATTCTATTGCATCAACTTGAAGAAAATCTGACGATGACAGAGTCTAAGTTGAAGCATCTTTTCGAAGAGCTTTATGAAATTCGCCAACAGCGTATTTTAGCAATTAAAGATATTACCGAAAATTATTTAAAATCATTGAATTATGATATGTCGATTCGTGACTATTTGTCTTATATCTGGTCACTGACTTATGGTGCATCACTGCTTTTAAATTCTACTTATTACCAGCGTTCGATTGGTTCTCGCCAAAAATTAATTAATTTATATATTAATCAGGCATTATCACTGCCGACTCAAACAACTAATTTTGATGTTTTAAATTTTCAGATTGAAGATGAAAATCAGCAAAATTAATTGAATTATTTCGTGATAATTAACGATAAATTAAATATAAAAATGGGCTTCACATGAAGCCCATTTTTTTTTGAAGTAAAGCCTAAACAACTTATTTTGCTTTACGTTCTTTCTCAATTAAATAATTAAGAACTTGAGTGACTTTACCATCTTCACCCTGCACAACATATTTACCATTCACGACAACTGCAGGTACGCCTGTTAATTGGTACTGTTGAGCAAGTTTATTTGACTCGGCAACTTTCGCAGTCACAGCAAATGAGTTGTAAGTACTATTAAATTTCTGCTCAGGTACGCCATAACGAGTAAAGAATTTCGCAGCAGAAGCCTGATCAAAAATTTGTTGACCGTTCACCTGAATCGCATGGAATAGTGGTAAATGCGTGCGTTTACGTACACCTAATGCCTCAGATGTATAATAGGTACGCGCCCCTTGTTCCCACATTTTATTCATTGCAGCAGGTGTACGTACAAAACGTACATCTTTAGGAATCTGTTTTAACCACGTTTGCATATGCGGTTCAAGTTTAAAACAGTGTGGGCATCCATACCAAAAGAACTCTCGAACTTCGATTTTCCCCGGAACTTCCACTTTGCCTGGATTGGCAATCACGGTGTAGTCTTTACCAGCAACAAAATCTGCTGCCATTGCACCACCCGATACGGCCATAATTGCTGCACTCAAACCACCCAAAACCAATTTTTTCATTGCTACAGCTTTTCCTCTAAGTTGTTATGCATTAGCTTATGCCCTAAATATAAAACAAATATGCTAAATTCGTTTTGCTTCTGTGAAGTTTTTTATTGGGTTTATCGCTTTTTTCCCAATAATCGCTACACTAACGGCGAACTACATCCAAAAAGATAACTCAAGTTTAGAGGTAGCACCATGTCGCAATTGAATGTTGATTTACAAGAAATCGCAAAGTTTGAAGCACTTGCTGCCAAATGGTGGGATCAACATTCTGAATTTCGCCCACTTCACCAGATCAATCCACTACGTCTAAACTGGATTGATGAACGTGCAGGCGGTCTTGCTGGTAAAAAAGTACTTGATGTCGGCTGTGGTGGCGGCATCTTGGCCGAAAGTATGGCACGTCGTGGTGCAGATGTATTAGGCATTGATATGGGTGAAGCACCTCTAGCTGTCGGCCGTTTACATGCTCAGCAAGAAAATGTTCAAAATATTGAATATCGCCAAATTCCTGTAGAAGAATTAGCACAAGAACAAGCAGGTCAATATGACGTGGTGACTTGTATGGAAATGATGGAACACGTTCCAGATCCGGCATCTATTGTAAAAGCTTGTCAGGCTCTGGTTAAACCGGGCGGCCATGTGTTCTTCTCGACCATTAACCGTAACCCAAAATCTTATTTATTTGCCATTATCGGTGCAGAGTACGTCCTACGCATGTTACCAAAAGGTACGCATGATTATCATAAATTTATTCGACCATCTGAAATGGCACATGATATTCGTAATGCAGGTCTTACGTTAAAAGAAATGACTGGCCTACATTACAACCCACTGACCAAGCATTACTGGTTAGCGCCAAATGTTGACGTTAACTATATGGTTCATACGATTAATACAGGTGCATGATGAAAGCTGTTTTATTTGATTTAGACGGTACGCTTATCGATACAGCTGCGGATTTCATTCGTATTATTCAGCAAATGTGCCGTGATGCAAGACGCCCTGTTGTAGAAGCCGATCTTATTCGCACTCAGGTGTCTGAAGGTGCACGTGCGATGGTGAAATTGGTCTATCCAGAGCTAGATGTGGCCAATCCAATATTCTTGGCACATCGTCAAAACTTTTTAGATCTGTACGGCAATAATATTGTGGTTGATACAGATCTGTTTGAAGGCATGTATCCACTTCTAGAAGAGTTAGAAGCTGCGCAAATCCCGTGGGGTATTGTGACCAATAAACCACGTGGTTTAAGTGAATCTCTTTTAGAAAAGTTAAATCTGACAGAACGCTGTGCGGTTTTGGTATGTCCTGAAGATGTCAGTAAAACCAAACCAGACCCTGAACCAATGTATTTGGCTGCTAAACAGTTAAACATCCAAGCAGATGAAATTATTTATGTGGGCGACCACCCACGTGATATTGATGCTGGTCGCAATGCCGATATGTATACCATCTTGGCAGCTTATGGCTATTTACCTATCGAACACCGTGATGATTTAACCGCTTGGCAGGCCGATTCGATTGTAAATACAGTGACAGAATTACACGATATGTTACGTCAAAAGCTTCCTGCTCTACAGGAAAATCAGCGTATGATAAGTTAACATCAGAGTTTTATAGACTTTTTTAACGGTTAATCGTTTTATCAATATAAAAAGAAGGAGGTTTACCAATGAAATATTCAGAATACCAACCTCGTCCGGATCTACTCAAAGATCGAATTATTTTAATTACCGGTGCTGGTGATGGAATTGGGCGAGCTGCGGCTCTAAGTTATGCCCTACATGGTGCAACCGTTGTCCTACATGGTAGAACCTTAAATAAACTTGAAGTTATTTATGATGAAATTGAGAGTCTAGGTGCACCTCAACCCGCGATTTTACCGCTACAGCTTTCAAGTGCCTCTGACCGTGATTATGACTTTTTAGTCGATACGCTCGAAAAGCAGTTTGGACGTCTAGACGGTATTTTGCATAATGCGGGTATTTTAGGTGAACGTGTAGAGCTAGCACATTATCCTACAGAAGTATGGGATGATGTGATGGCAGTTAACCTACGTGCTCCGTTTGCCCTCACTCAAGCCTTATTACCACTTTTGCAAAAGTCAGAAAACGCCTCTGTTGTATTTACCAGTTCAGGTGTAGGCCGAGAAGCGCGTGCTTTATGGGGCGCATATTCTGTCTCCAAAATTGCAATTGAAGCAGTGAGTAAAATTTTTGCAGCGGAAAATACTTATCCAAATATCCGCTTTAACTGCATTAATCCAGGCGCAACACGTACCGCAATGCGTGCGAAAGCTTACCCACAAGAAGATCCGAAAACGCTACCTACACCAGAGTCGATCTTGCCTGCCTACCTCTATTTAATGGGTGAAGACAGCTTGGCACTCAATGGTCAAAGTATTGATGCGCAGGATTAAAAAGTTAAAGATGAAAAAGCTAAATTAAATTACGGCCAATCATCAAATCTGGCTTGCCTATACCTGAAAAGATATACAAGCCTTTTTTATTATTGATAAAAACCCTTGATCTATCCGTAATTTTAATTGAACCATTAAATGATCTTCACAGTTTCTCTGCATTTTGCGCGTAGAGTATTCAACATGAGAGACATCAGATGTAAACGAGGATGCATCATGAAAAAGTTGTTCACCATCTTAGCCCTTTGCATAACCGTACTAACCACCAGTATGGCGAGCTTTGCTGATCCTCCTTTTGACCGAGGCCATGGCCCCAAAGGTCCTAAAGGTGGAGGTCCACGTGGTGAGTGGAATGATCGTGGGCCAGGATTTGGACGTGATCATGATGATGATCGTATCCGTGACGAACGCCGTATGCGCGAAGAGCGTGGCTTTGAACGCTTAAAACAACATCGCTGGCAGCCTGGCTATGTTATGCCACAGCACTATCGTGGTAATGGCTATAAAGTCGACTATAAAGACAGTAACTTGCCAAAACCAGGCCGTAATCAGCAGTGGTATAAAATCAACAATGACTATATTTTAGTCGACACAGATTCTAATAGCATTGTGAGTATTCGTGGTTTTTAAGGCGATAGACCCTCGCTATCGCTGAATAAAAAGGATAAAGCCTCTCGGTTTTATCCTTTTTTATTTTTTATATTCTTAAATGATGAATTTTCTTAATTTCTTCTTATTTCATAGAGAGTTTTCACATTTATTCTTCTTGGCCTCCACGATTTATCTGCAATTGTTCACTAATCTTTAGTTATTGAAATTCAGCTCATCATTCGAGGTTTACAATGAAAAAATTAACAACAGCGATTGTTCTTTCTCTTAGTGGTTTAGTTGCAACAACAGCCATGGCAGCACCAAACGATCATAATCATCATGGCAATTACCAAAACCATGAAGTAAAAACAGTTAAAGTGATTAAAAAAGATGATCATCGCAATGCGTGGCGAGTAGGTCAGGTGGTACCGCATGAGTATCGACATTCACGTTACGTGATCGACTATCGTCAACATCAAAAATTAACGAAACCAGGTCGTTACCAAAAATGGTATAAAGTGAATGGTAATTATGTACTGGTGAATGAACAAAGTCATAAAATCATTAGAGTGGTTTACTAATTTAAAACTTTTTAAGCACCCAAATTTCAATTTGGGTGTTTTTTTATCTAAAACATGCGGCTTTAATCTTTTTTGTTTAGAATCATCTTTATATCTTTTTGCTGTTGATTCGAGATCGGTATGTCAAGTAAGCCTGTAAGTAAGTCACATAATAACACCCAGCATTATGTACACTGGTTTCGACACTCAGCGCCCTACATTAATGCTCACCGCGATAAAACATTTGTATTGATGTTTGGTGGTGAAGCAGTCCGTCATCCTAATTTTGAACATATTATTCACGACATTGCTTTATTGCACTCTCTTGGTATTCGCTTAATTCTCGTGTACGGAGCACGTCCGCAAATTAATCAAAACCTTAAAGAAAAAGGAATCGAAACTCCTTTTTATGACAACAGCCGTATTACCACACGCGAATCTTTAAGCTGTGTCATGAGTGCTGTAGGTTCTATCCGCCTAGAAATCGAAGCATTGCTTTCTATGGGCTTAGCAAACTCGCCAATGTACGGCGCTCGCATAGATGTGGTATCAGGTAATTTTGTGACTGCTAAACCTTATGGCATTCGTGATGGCATGGATTTCCAGCTTACAGGTGAAGTTCGCTCTATCGATACAGATGCGATTGATCGACACCTCGATAATCATAATATTGTACTGCTAGGGCCAACGGGTTACTCCACTACAGGTGAGGTTTTTAACTTAAGAGCTGAAGAAGTTGCAACTAAAACAGCAACTTACTTAAAAGCAGATAAACTCATTTTTCTAGGTGAGCAACAAGGATTGCTGAATGAAGATGAGCAAATATTACGTGAATTAAGCCCACATCAACTGGACTACTATATTCAACAATACCAAACCATTAGCCCAACACTCACCTTGCATTTGCAACAGGCAAAAAAAGCATCTTTATCAGGCGTACACCGCGTTCATCTTATTTCTTATGCCTATGATGGCGCCCTTCTCGAAGAGTTATTTACTCGAGATGGTATCGGTACCATGATTACCGATGCGCATTATGAAGAAGTTCGCATGGCCAACATTCAAGATGTGGGCGGTTTAATGAATTTATTACGTCCATTAGAAGAAGAAGGTATCTTAGTTTATCGTTCGCGTGAACGTTTAGAGCAAGAGATTAGCCAGTTCGCTGTTATTGAGCGCGATGGTACGATTCTAGCGTGTGCTGCACTTTATCCAATTCCAACCGAATTTAATGAAACACGTTCAGCAGAAATTGCCTGCGTCGCAGTACACCCAAGTTATCGTAAATCGAACCGTGGCAGCCAGATTTTGCAATTCCTTGAAGAAAAGGCAAAAGAACAAGGTATTCGTCAATTATTTGTTTTAACGACTCGAACCGCTCACTGGTTCTTAGAACACGGTTTCCATCAGGTGAGTGTTGATGACTTACCAAATGCTCGTCAGGCACTCTATAACTATCAAAGGAATTCTTTAGTCTTTAAGAAACTGCTTCCTTAGCCTTTGCTAATTTTAAGATATTCTTATTTCAGATAAGCTTAGTTCAAAAAGTACAACCGTAAACACGATTAATTTATGGTTGTACTTTTTTAAATCTAAATTTTTTAAGGTTTTAATATTTTTTATTTTATTTACATTAACTTAATAACAATGCATTAAATATATTTCTATTAGATAAATCATTTTTTCGCATAAGTTTATAGCCTATTGTGTTTAGCTTTTTTTTGCATAAATAAAGACCGAATACTTATTTTTTCTGAAATAAAAATCAATTTAGGGTATCTGCTCATCCAATTATTTTTTTTCTTTTTCTCTTTCGGGGAGTACGAAATCTCATGGCACTTTTCAACACCACTTCATGGGCAAAATATTCAGTCATCGCGGCCAGCCTTGCAGGAGTGATGATGTTAAGTGGTTGTGCCAAAAAAGAGGAACAAGCCACCACAACCTTAAATATCGGCTATCAAAAATATGGGATTCTTCCTATTCTAAAGGCTCGTGGTGACTTAGAAAAAGCATTAAAAGAACAAGGCGTGCAAGTGAAATGGGTTGAGTTCCCTGCTGGCCCTCAATTGCTTGAAGGCTTAAACGTAGGAAGTGTTTCACTCGGTGAAGCAGGTGAAGCACCACCGATCTTTGCTCAGGCTGCCAATCCAAATTTAGTCTATGTCGCAAACCAACCTGCTGCGCCAAAAGCTGAAGCACTATTGGTACAAAAAGACTCTCCAATCCAATCTATTAAAGATTTAAAAGGCAAACGTGTTGCTCTTAACAAAGGCTCGAATGTTCATTACCTATTGTTAAAAGTTTTAGAAGCCAACAACTTAAGCTTAAGTGATATTCAACCAGTTTATTTACCGCCATCAGACGCTCGTGCTGCCTTTGAAAAAGGTGCTGTAGATGCATGGGTGATTTGGGACCCTTTCTTTGCAGCGGCTGAACATCAAATTCAGGCCCGAGTTTTAGCAACAGGTGAAAACTTGGTGAGTAATCATCAGTTTTATTTAGCTGACCGTAAATTTGCAGAAAATAATCCGAAAGTACTCAACACTGTTGTACAGACACTTAACCAGACCACTGAGTGGGTAAGTTCACATCAGGATGAAGCTGCAAAATTACTCGAAAAACCTACCGCACTTGAGTTTGATGTACTCAAAACTTCCATTTCACGTATGGGTTTTGGAGTTCAGCCAATCTCTGACAAGGTGGCACAAGAACAACAATATGTGGCTGATGCTTTTTATGCGCAAAAGCTCATTCCAAACAAACTCACCATTCAAGACGCCATTTTAAAACTGAAATAAACCCAGCTTGGGCACGGCTTAAATAATCATATAAATGCTGTGCCTGACCTCAAGGGGAACAAGGATATCAATATGCAACATCAGTCATTATTTATTAAGAGTCAGTGGACACAATTAATTAAGCGCCTCAGTGCAGTCACTGTATTAGGCTTAACAATCGCAGCGCCAGCTTGGGCAATAGACCCTACTGTAAAAGAACTTCGTATTGGTTTTCAAAAAAGCTCGATTAACTTTGCAATTGCCAAACAGCAAAAGCTATTTGAGCAAGAATTCCCAAATGCAAAAATTACTTGGAATGAGTTCCCTGCTGGTCCACAAATTTTAGAAGCTTTAGCTGTCGGTTCGCTTGATGTAGGCGTTACTGGAGATACACCTCCTGTCTATGCTCAAGCGGCTGGCAAGCCTTTATATTATATTGCTTATGAAGCGGCTAAGCCCTTGGCATCGGCAATTTTAGTTCCAAAAAACTCACAGCTCAAACAGCTGAAAGACCTTAAAGGTAAACGCATTGCACTGCAAAAAGGTTCGAGCTCACATTACTTACTTGTGCAAGCTGTACGTAAAGCAGGCCTAAACTGGAGCGATATTACCCCCATCTGGCTTACCCCTGCCGATGCTCGCGCAGCATTTCAAAAAGGTGCCGTTGATGCATGGGCAATTTGGGATCCTTACTTCGCTTCAGCACAACTAGAAGATCAAGCTCGTGTTCTTGCATCAGGTAAAGGCTTAAGTCCGAACTATACATTTTATTTAGCAGCTCCAAATTTTGTTAAACAACATCCTAAAGCTGTTTCCGGGCTCATCAAACAAATCAATCAAGCTGACAAATGGGTTCAAAGTCATCAAGCAGAAACGGCTGGTGCGATTGGCCAAAGCACAGGGCTTAAGCCTGCAACCAGTGACTTATTTATTAAACGCCGTCCTCGTCCTTCATCAGCAGCTCCACTCAGCAGCAAAGTGATTGCTGAGCAACAGCAACTCGCAGACATCTTTACTCAACAAGGCATCATCCCTAAACCAATCAGCATTAAACAAGCTGTTTGGGGCGCCAAGTAATTTCAATAGATATATAGGTAATGCACATGAAAATTTTCTGGTTTATTCCTACCCATGGTGATAGTCGCTATTTAGGTACAAGTAAAGGCGCTCGTCAGGTTGACCATGCCTATATGAAGCAAATTGCTGTGGCAGTAGATAATTTAGGTTACGAAGGTGTACTTATTCCAACAGGTCGTTCATGTGAAGATCCTTGGATTACGGCGGCTAGCCTAATTGATGCAACTCAACACCTTAAATTTTTAGTTGCATTACGACCAGGGGTAACCACACCAGCTTTAGCTGCTCGTATGGCTGCAACGTTTGACCGTTTGTCGAATGGTCGTGTATTACTCAACTTAGTGACTGGTGGTGATGAGGCTGAATTACGCGGAGATGGTTTATATGAAGATCACTCAACACGTTATCAAACTGCCAATGAATACGTAAAAATCTGGCGTGAGATTTTGACACGCTCACATACGGGTGAAGCTTTTACATTCCACGGTGAACGTTTACAAGTGGATGATGCAAAACTACTTTACCCACCTGTTCAAAAGCCTTATCCACCACTTTGGTTTGGTGGTTCTTCAGACGTCGCTGTCGATCTTGCAGCTGAGCAAGTCGATACTTACCTTACGTGGGGTGAACCACCAGAGGCAGTTAAACAAAAGATCGAACATGTTCGTGCTAAAGCTGAGGCTAAAGGCCGCAAATTAACTTATGGCATTCGCTTACATGTGATTGTTCGTGAAACCAACGAACAAGCTTGGGCAGCAGCGAACGAGCTTATCCAATATCTTGATGATGCGACTATTGCTGCCGCACAGAAAAAATTTGCACAAATGGACTCTGTAGGCCAACAACGTATGGCGGCTCTCCACGGCGGTAATCGAGACAAACTAGAAGTATCTCCAAACCTTTGGGCTGGTATTGGTTTAGTTCGTGGTGGTGCAGGTACAGCACTTGTAGGCGATCCTGAAACCGTTGCTGCCCGTATTCAGGAATATGCTGATTTAGGTATTGATACTTTCATTTTCTCAGGCTATCCACACCTTGAAGAATCAATTCGTTTTGCAGAGTTAGTATTCCCGTTATTACCAATTGAAACTCGCGCTAAACTTGCTCAGCCAAATTTAACCGGTCCATTCGGTGAAATTATTGCCAACAATTATGTTCCAGACGAGAAGAAGCTAAATAGTTCCGTCAAGGAGCCTGCATGAGCAAAGCTGAAAGTGTTGTTTCACGTGGAACAAAACAAATCGGGCAGCGTTTGCTGCCTTGGATTTTCCCTATTCTTCTATTGGTTGTTTGGCAAATTGCCTCAAGTTCGGGTCTTTTAGAAAGCCGTATTTTACCCGCACCTACTGCTGTAGTTTCCGCTTTTTGGCATCTACTGGTGAGTGGCGAACTCTGGCAGCACGTTAAAGTCAGTGCTGGTCGTGCACTGCTTGGCCTTCTGATAGGCGGCGGTTTAGGTTTGTTATTAGGTCTACTCAACGGGTCTTCGCGTTTCGCCTCTACCCTGCTCGACACGACCTTACAAATGATTCGTAACATCCCAGCCTTAGCACTTATCCCACTTGTCATCTTGTGGTTCGGGATTGATGAAACAGCGAAATTATTTTTAGTCGCCGTAGGTGTTTTCTTCCCTATCTATATCAACACCTATCACGGTATTCGGTCAGTTGACCCTCAATTGATTGAGATGGGTAAAAGCTACGGACTTTCACGTTGGCAGCTTTACAAAGAAATTATTTTGCCGGGTGCGATGCCTTCTATTTTAGTGGGTTTACGCTTTGCTTTAGGTTTGGTTTGGGTATTGCTTATTGTTGCTGAAACCATTTCAGCTCAAGCAGGTATTGGTTATATGACCATGAATGCACGTGAGTTTTTACAAACGGATGTAGTTCTGGTCGGTATTCTTCTGTACGCCTTACTAGGCAAACTGGCAGATGTTTTAGCACAGCTTTTGGAACGCTATTTACTACGTTGGCACTCTGGATATCAGAAATAAGGGAGCTTAGAACATGACAAATCTGAATTTAAATATTAATCAGAATGAAGTGCAGCTCATTCCGGAAGAACCAACAGAATCTCAAGAACCTGTATTAGGAGCAGAGATTCTGATTGAGCAACTTTATAAATTTTATGGTGAGGTAAAGGTCCTCGAAGATCTTGACCTACACATCCAGCCGGGTGAGTTTTTAGCAATTGTTGGCCGAAGTGGTTGTGGCAAAAGTACGTTACTCCGTTTAATTGCTCAACTTGAAAAAGCCAGCTTTGGGGAAATCAAATTTAAATCTGCCCGACATTTACGTGAAGGCATTACGAACGATGATATTCGAGTAATGTTCCAAGATCCTCGTTTACTTCCTTGGAGAAATATTCTTCAAAATGTTCAACTTGGGCTACCAAAATCACAACATGCTTTGGCAGAAGAATTATTAGAAAAAGTAGGTTTAAAAGAAAAAGCGGGACAATGGCCTTCCCAGCTCTCAGGTGGTCAACGTCAGCGCACTGCTCTAGCCCGTGCACTATCACATACTCCACGCATATTGTTGCTAGACGAACCTTTGGGTGCATTAGATGCTCTAACTCGGCTTGAGATGCAAAGCTTGATTGAGCGCTTGTGGAAGGAGCAAGGCTTTACTGCAATTTTGGTCACACACGATGTAAGTGAAGCAGTGCAATTAGCTGACCGTATTATCTTATTAGATAAGGGCCAGATTGCTCACAGTTTCCAAGTTAATTTGCCGCGCCCGCGTAAAAAAAGTATTACTTTTGCTCAACTTGAGCAACAAGTACTCGATGCGGTTTTGGCAACTTAAGGTTGTGATGAGTAATGAGAACTGTTCAACCGAAAATTGCCCAATTTACGAGCAATAAAACTGCTGTTTTATTGCTCTTTTTTAGGGCGAAAATAAAAAAATATTTTTAAGAATAACAATAAACTAGTGAATCTCTCTATTTTTTGCACAATAGTATATCTATTACACAAATAAGTAGCCGTTTTTTGATTAAAAAAGCAAGACACCTGTGCACAAATCAAACAATTTCCCTTACAATGGGAATATTATTTTTTTAATTATGCAGCAGATGGAACAAAAAAAGAGTACCCAAAAGCGCAATCAGCTTCTTGCTGCCGCCCTTGACGTATTTTCAGTCTATGGGTTTAGTGGCGCAAGTCTGGATGAAATTGCCCAACTCGCCGACATGCATAAGTCGAATATTTTCTATTACTATGAAAATAAAGAGTCTTTATATGTAGAAGTGCTCACAACCGTTTTACAAAAATGGTTGGCCCCCTTACAAACTTTAGAAGCTGAATTAGAACCAGCCGAAGCCTTATCTCACTATTTAATTCAAAAAATCGAACTGTCTCGTAGCCAACCGAAAGCATCTAGATTGTTTGCACTAGAAATTATTCAAGGCGCTCCACATATTTTGCCTATACTGAAAGGGCCTTTGAAAAAGCTATTTAAACGCAAAGCTAAAGTCATTCAGACTTGGCAAGAAGAAGGAAAGATTTCCCCAGATATCGACCCAGAATTATTAATCTTAAATATTTGGGGCCTTACGCAAAACTATGCAGATTTTGCAACTCAAATGGAAATGGTGACTGGTAAAACGCTTCGTAACCGCAGTATGTTCCAGCGTTCGATTGAGCATACGGTACATATGATGCTATACGGCGTATTACCTCGCTAAAATAAAAAAGATCGGCAAATTTGCCGATCTTTTTTTAGAAATGATTTTGATAAAGTGCTAGGAGTTTCTGGGCCCCTAACAATAAATTTTCTTCCCAATCCAGATGCGCAGTGTCATCTGCCCCATCAGTAATATACTTCACCGAGATTAATCGTACACCTAACTTATGGCACACTTTAGCTAAAGCATAGCCTTCCATATCAACCACATCACAAGCTACTTTTGGCTGACCTGTTTCAAATGAATCACCTGTTCCACATACTGCTTTTGGCAAATCAATAAAATGTGGTTGAAGATGAATCTCTGCCGCCAAATGATCATCTAACGGCGTTACACCTACTTCAAAACCTAGGGGTGAAACATCCATATCCCGTTGTACAAAAGTTTTTACTTCGACTAAATCATGTCGATTAAATGCAGAGCTTCCCGCTGTACCTAAGTTAATTAGAGTTTTACAGCCTGTTTTTTGAATAACTTCAAATGCTTTAAAGGCAGCATTAATCTTACCAATACCACTGTAATGGACTTCAACACCTGCTTGTTCAAATAAACCCTTAGATTCATTAGGAAGCGCCATAATTAAAGCAATATCAGTGTTCATTCAAAAAGCTCAAATCAAAATTAAATAAGTTAGAAAATAAGTATAAATCAGGTGCAAAAGCTTTTTGCACCTTTTCATCATTACTGCACTTTTTGTTGTAAAGCGATTAAGCATGGAGAAAAAAACAGTTGACCACTATATGCTCCTGCTAGCGTTTTCTTCATTACAACGCCCCACATCGTCAATAACAGAATACTCAATGCGACAGCAACGTATTGTAAGAATACAATTTCAACCTGATGTCCTAAATTAAATAGTGCTAGAATAAATACACCTAATGGAAAGGTTAAGCCCCACCAGCCCAAGTTAAATGGAATACCTGTCTTTGCGTGACGGAGCGTTGTTAAAATCGCAAGACCAAGCCACCATAACCCAAAACCTAAAAGCACGAGACTACCTACAACTCCTAAAGCTTGAAAGACATTAGCAAATTGTTCAAATCCTACATTTGGCGCCACTCTTTGTGCCTGCTGCCCTAGTAACAATAAACCTAATGCACCTGTACCAATCGGGCCTAAAGAGAGCCAGCTAGAAATGGCGACTTCTTTTTCAGGTAGCTGATGCAAAGCCATACGCAGCATTAAAATTGTCAGAATAGCGAATGCTGGTAAAACAGAGATTCCCCAAAGTACATAGCCAGCCATTAATAAATGAAAGCTGTGTACATCTGCTGGTAAATGTGCAACCAACATGCCGGCAGAACTTGCCGCTACTTCACAAGCAACCACAGGTAAAAGCCAGATTGCAGTCATCGTATGTAGCTGATGGTTCTGACGGCTAAACATGCAAAATGGTACAATCCACGCAATTGCTAGCGCTAAAAAGACATCGATGTACCATAAAGCTTGGGCGATATGGATTGCGACTTCACCGTAAAGCCCGATACCAAAGCTTAAAAAGCCATTTAGTATGGTAGCGAGCCCCATCGGAATAGCGCCTAAAAACAAGCTCATATTTGGATGATTAAAAATTTGCTTCGCCTCATGAGGGAAAAGAAACCACCGCAATAAATAAAGAACTGAAAAAACGCTGAATAAGACAATATTAAATTGCCATAACCAAGTTGCTAACGTGAATAAAAAAGATTGAGCAAATGGCAGCTGGATTAAAATCATACTCACCACGCCAGTACCCATAGTCGCTGTAAACCAATTTGGAGTAAAATGCCGTATAACATCTTTGCTATGATTTAATTGGTAAAAGGGTTTTTTCATCTTAGTTCTCTAATCAAAGAGTGGATAAAGATATAGTAGAGCAAACCATTAATAAGAAAAATTGATTTATTTTTATTTAATTCATCAGTATTTTAAATATACAAATATTCATGTTGAAAAATAACTGAGTAAAAACACAACAACAAGACGAATCTGTGAGATTATGGCAATATATAGCCCTTGCAAAAATAGCCATATTTTAAGTTCATGAAACTGCTTCGTCTTAATGCGTTATCGCCCAATTTTCAGTTACCTCAAACAGCGGTAACTATTGGTAATTTTGATGGTGTCCATTTAGGTCACCAAGCGATGATTGCTCAACTCAAAAAAATTGCTGCAGCACAAGGCTTAAAAACATTGGTTATGATTTTTGAGCCACAACCTCTTGAGTTCTTTAAAGGCTACGATGCCCCTCCTCGTATTAATTCACTACGGGAAAAAGTTGAATACCTAGCCGAGCTTGGCGTTGACTATATTGCGGTTGCTAAATTTGATGAACATTTTCGTAGCATGAGCGCATCTGCCTTCGCAGATTTATTAAAAAATAAATTAAATGCCCAATCATTAGTTTTAGGGGATGACTTTCATTTCGGTAAAGACCGCCAAGGCAACAGTGAATTTTTAAAAGATTATGGCTTCCAAGTCACAAATTTACATACCATTGAACTTGAAGGTGAACGCGTCAGTTCAACCCGTATTCGCCAAGTACTTCAAGTGGGTAATCTTGCTTTAGCAGCTAAATTATTAGGCCGTCCGTACAGTATTACTGGACGTGTCCAATATGGCGACCAAATTGGACGAACTCTTGATTTTCCAACCATTAATGTTCGTCTCAACCGCCACAAACCTTGTTTAAACGGTATTTATGGCGTTGAAGTCATTTGCGAAACAACTTCTCTCACTGAAAAAGTGCGCCAAGAAACACCAGAGAAACCAGGAATTGCCGGATATCATGAAAACAGCCTCTATGGCGCAGGTCATGTCGGTACACGTCCCGCCATTCAGCAAGAACATCCAGAATGGAGATTAGAAGTACATTTCCCTGATGTTTCTGCTAATCTGTATGGCTTATTTATGCGGGTGACTTTTCTTCACTATCTTCATGGTGAATTGAACTACCCTTCGCTTGAAGCACTTAAGGCTGGAATTGATAATGACGTGCAACAGTTACGACAATACCGTAACGACACGACACAATTTCCTTTTTAATTCGAATTTTGATTGTAAAACATGTCAGCTCCCAAGCTGATTAAACTGGAAGAAAACTTGCATGAGCGATAAGCAAACTCCTGAGAATGCAGTGGACTACAAAGCCACGCTAAACCTGCCGGATACTCAATTTGCAATGAAAGCAAATTTGGCAGTACGTGAAGTGAAATGGTTAGAAGAGTGGTATACCGACAACATTTATCAGCAGATTCGTGCATCGCGTATTGGCAAGAAAAAATATATTTTGCATGATGGCCCTCCATATGCGAACGGTACAATTCACTTAGGTCACGCAGTCAATAAAGTACTCAAAGACGTTATTGTAAAAAGCCGTACGCTTTCAGGTTTTGATGCACCGTATGTTCCAGGTTGGGACTGTCATGGCTTGCCAATCGAACTAAAAGTCGAAGAGAAAGTAGGTAAAGTGGGCGAAAAAGTTGACGCAGCAACTTTCCGTAAACTTTGCCGTGAATACGCGCTAAAACAAATTGATTTACAGCGTACTGACTTTAAACGTCTTGGTATTTTAGGTGATTGGGATAATCCTTATCTCACCATGAATTACAAACAAGAAGCCGATATCGTTCGTGCTCTAGGTCTCATCCAGAAAAATGGCCATATCCAGCCAGGCTTAAAGCCAGTGAACTGGTGTATGGACTGCGGTTCAGCTCTTGCTGAAGCAGAAGTTGAATACGAAGATAAAAAATCAGACGCAATTGACGTTGGTTTTGGCGTTGTCGATCTCAAAGATTTAAGTGCCCGTTTAAACGTAGAAGTTCAAGATCCAACAGATATCGTGATCTGGACCACTACACCATGGACATTACCAGCTAACCAAGCCGTTGCGTTGCATGCCGAAATTGAATATCAATTGGTGCAAGTGACAACTGAGCGTGGTAAGCAAAACTTTATTCTTGCTAAAGATCTAGTTGCTTCAGCGATTGAGCGTTACAAGCTTGAAAACCCAGTTGTTTTAGCTGATTTTACTGGTTCGGCTCTTGAAAACCTTACCCTACAGCATCCTCTACTTACTGATCGTCAAGTTCCGGTTATTTTAGGTGAACATGTTATCGCAACAAGCGGTACAGGTGCCGTACATACAGCGCCTGGCCACGGTGCGGACGACTATAAAGTAGGTCTTCAATACAACCTTAAAGTAGATAACCCAGTGGGTGGTAACGGTGTTTATCTCCCAACTGCTCCAATCTATGCTGGTGAGCACATCTATAAAGCCAATCCAAAGATTATTGAAGCTTTGGGCGCTGTAGGCCGTTTATGGGCTCATCAACCAATTAAACACAGCTACCCACACTGCTGGCGCCATAAGACTCCTATTATTTTCCGTGCTACACCACAATGGTTCATTAGCATGGATCAAAAAGGGTTACGTGAAGGTGCGCTTAATGCCATTGAAAATGATATCGAGTTTGTACCGAACTGGGGTAAGAACCGTATTGAATCAATGATCGAAGGTCGTCCGGACTGGTGTATTTCACGTCAACGTACTTGGGGTGTTCCAATTCCATTCTTCGTTCATAAAGATACGAACGAATTACACCCGCGTACACCTGAACTCATCGAAGAAGTTGCTCAACTGATCGAAGAAGAAGGCATCGAAGCATGGTTCAAACGTGAAGCAAAAGACTTCATCGGTGAAGATGCTGAACAATATAACGCTGTTCGCGATACACTCGATGTATGGTTCGACTCTGGTACAACGCATTACGCTGTACTTGAGCAACGTGATGAATTAGAAAGCCCTGCTGACTTATATTTAGAGGGTTCAGACCAACACCGTGGCTGGTTCCAATCTTCTTTATTAACA
Source organism: Acinetobacter sp. 809848 (assembly GCF_000581275.1). Classification (NCBI taxonomy): domain Bacteria; kingdom Pseudomonadati; phylum Pseudomonadota; class Gammaproteobacteria; order Moraxellales; family Moraxellaceae; genus Acinetobacter; species Acinetobacter sp. 809848. The sequence continues at coordinate 3,517 of NZ_JEXG01000018.1, read as the reverse complement.
TCTATGGCAATTCACAATCGTGCGCCATATAAAGCCTTGTTAACTCATGGTTTTACAGTGGACGAAAACGGTCGTAAATTGTCGAAATCTTTAGGCAACTATATCCCGCTTGAAGAAATCATCAAACAGCTTGGTGCAGATGGTTTACGACTATATGTAGCGTCTAGCGACTACCGTTATGAAATCGCAGCATCGAAAGAAATCTTTAGCCGTGTAAGTGATAGCTATCGCCGTATTCGTAATACTCTACGCTTCTTGCTTGCGAACCTAAATGGTTTCAAACCAAGTACTGATGCTCTGGACGTAGATGACCTTATCGCTCTAGATCAATACATCTTACAACGTGCGAATGAAGTACAACAAACCATTATCACTGCCTATGAAGAAATGAACTTCCATGTGGTATGTAGTGCGTTAACAAGCTTCTGTATTAATGACTTAGGTGGTTTCTACCTAGATATTATCAAAGACCGTCAATACACCACTAAAGCAGATTCTCAGGCACGTCGTTCTGCACAAACAGCGCTTTATCATATTGTTCAAGCATTTATCCGGTGGATGAGCCCAATCCTAAGCTTTACCGCTCAAGAAGCTTGGCCATTGATTCCAGAACAAACCGAAAAGTATGTATTTACTTCAGAATGGTATGACTTGCCTGTTTCATCAAAAGCAAACTTGCTTTCTGAAGAAGATTGGCAAACATTGATTAGCGTAAAATCTGCAGTAAATAAACAGATTGAAGCAGCGCGTAACGCTAAACTTGTCGGCAGTAATCTTTCAGCCAAAGTTGAACTTTGGGCAAGTGAATCATTACAAACAGTTTTAAACCAACTGGCTGATGAACTCCGTTTTGTTCTTATTACTTCGCAAGTAGTAGTACATCCATTTGCTGAGCAAGGTGAAGCAACTGAAATGGAAGGCTTACGTGTACAAATATCTGCAGCTGAAGGTGAAAAATGTGCACGTTGCTGGCACGTCCTTCCAGATGTAAATACACATGCCGATCATCCTGGTTTATGTGGTCGTTGTATTGTGAACGTCACTGGTCGTGGCGAAGTGAGAAAATATGCCTAATTCACAAGCTAAAAAAGGCTTATTCCAGTTTTATCCACATAATCTGATTTGGCTTGGACTTTCTGTCCTTGCCATTGTATTGGATCAATGGACAAAATGGATTGCAAGTACACATCTGAACTACGCAGATCCTGTACCTGTACTTCCATTTTTAAACTGGACACTATTGCATAACTATGGTGCAGCTTTTAGCTTTTTATCTGATGCAGGAGGATGGCAGCGCTATTTCTTCACATCACTGGCGGGCTTAGTTTCAGTACTTTTTGTATTTTGGTTAATGCGTATGCCTAAAAAAATGGTGGTGCTACCTGTAGCCATCGCTTTAATTTTAGGTGGAGCTTTAGGTAATTTAATTGACCGTATTACCCTAGGTTATGTGGTCGATTTCATTCATGTTTATTACCAAAATCATCACTTTCCAGCTTTTAATATTGCGGACAGTGCCATCACTCTAGGTACGATTTTGCTACTCATTGATACATTCTTCCTTGAGAAGCAACGTAACCAAAATTCGGATGCATAATATGACCGAAATTATTCAACCTAACGAAGAAATTCGTATTCAAGAAGGCTCTAAAGTCGACCTACACTTTTCTGTAGCTATCGAAAATGGTGTAGAAATTGACAATACACGTAGCCGTGAAGAGCCAGTTAGTCTAACTATTGGTGACGGAAACCTTTTACCAGGTTTCGAAAAAGCATTATTCGGTTTACGTGCAGGTGACCGCCGTACAGTACACCTTCCACCAGAAGAGGCTTTTGGTCCGTGGAATCCAGAAAATGTTCAAACTTTCGATACAGTTAAGTTTGAACAACGCCCTATTCCTGGTCACATGATCGAATTTGAAGATAAGGCAAAAACCACCTTATTCGGTGTAGTAAAATCAGTTAATGATGACATTACAGAAATTGATTTTAATCACCCATTAGCTGGGAAAAATATTACCTTTGAAGTAGAAATATTTAAGGTTACTCCTGAAGGCCAACAAGGCATTAAGCTAATGTAAATAAAAAGCCCTCTAAATGAGGGCTTTTTTATGATTCAATTTTTATTAGTGACATAAGAATCCTTACAAATTCTATATTCTCTCCTACCTATATAATGAATTAAGTTATAAAGATAAAAATACTTAGGAAAAATACATGCTGGTCTATATTATCGTAGGAAGTGTTCGTGAAGGACGTACAGCAATTAAAGTTGCCAATTGGCTAGAATCCACAATTCCATCATTTAATCTAGAAGATTTTCAGACAGAAGTAATTGATTTAAAAGAGTGGAATTTACCGTTATTTTCAGGCTCTCACCCACCTGCTACCGGGATTTATGATCAACCTAAACAACAAGAATGGGCAGACAAAATTGCTCAAGCAGACGCATTTATCTTTATTAGCCCAGAATACAACCATGGTTACAGCCCAGCTTTAAAAAATGCACTTGATTATGTCGGCAAGGAGTGGGGTGGTAAACCTGCTGCATTTATTGGCTATGGTTCAACAAATGGCTCTCGTTCTATTAGTCAAATACGTCAAGTCACCTCAAGTTTAAGCATTATTGACCCGAATGCTGTAATAGAGATAAGAGATATATTTAAACGTAATAAAGATGAAAAATTCGAAGCTAATGAGTTTGAAGTAAAAGGTCTTCAATCCATTGTTGAGAAACTACAGAAATATCATTTGTCTTAATTGAACAAAAGGCCTCTTTTCTAAACAAAAGAGGCCTTTAATTTTATAAACTCTTTAAATACTCCACTACATCAGTATTACCAGCCATTTCTGCAAGCTCTAATGCTGTGTATTCACTTTTGTAAGCGACATGCGCACCTTTTTCAATTAAGAGTTGAACTATCTCTAAATGATCATTTTCAGCAGCTGCTTGTAGAGCACTATATCCCTCATCATCTATCTGATTAGGATCTTCTCCCTCTATTAGTAGTTCTTTTACTTGATCGATATCACCTAGAGATGCCCAATAAATCAATACAGGTAAAGATAGCTCTTCATCATCTTCAGGTATTGGAGAGAAAGAATTGATTTTCATGGACGTACCCAAAAATAATAGAGTTCATCATTATATTCATAGAATATAGCAAGAATACAAATCTAATTTTGGACCTATCTTTTATTAAAAATTAAATTCCCCCAATAAAAAAACACCCCCATTCATTAGAACGGGGGTGTTTAGAATAATGAGCTGGCGATGACTTACTCTCACATGGGTAACCCCACACTACCATCAGCGCTAAGAGGTTTCACTTCTGAGTTCGGGAAGGGATCAGGTGGTTCACTCTTGCTATGGTCGCCAGCACAACTGGTATGGATACTTGCTTCGTTTTATTCACTGTGTGATACGTTGCGTTTTCCAAATCTTTACAGATGGGCTGATTGAATCTTACTTTATTTGTTCATTTTAGCTAGTAGTATAACTAAATCAAGTTGCTTT